>JANMSZ010000165.1:0-8448 GCA_031389925.1 Hyphomicrobiales bacterium
TTCATTCGCCGTTCGGCGAAGTGCTCAAGGCGATCCGTGAGAACGAGCAGCGCGCGATTTCGCTCGGCTACAAGACCGATCGCTACAAGCTCATGGCCTTCGTGCTCTCCGCCACCTTCGCCGGCGTTGCCGGCGCGACCAAAGCCCTGGTCTTTCAGCTTGCCTCGCTCACCGACGTCGATTGGCCGATGTCGGGCGAAGTTGTGCTGATGACGCTGGTCGGCGGATTAGGCACGGTGTTCGGGCCGGTTGCGGGCGCCTTCTTC
Source organism: Hyphomicrobiales bacterium (assembly GCA_031389925.1). Taxonomy (GTDB): domain Bacteria; phylum Pseudomonadota; class Alphaproteobacteria; order Rhizobiales; family Xanthobacteraceae; genus Pseudolabrys. Next base: position 267 of record JANMSZ010000165.1, read on the forward strand.
ATCGTGACGCTGGAGAACTACCTGACCCAGATCGGCTCCTGGGTCTTTGTCGTGCAGGGGGTCATTTTCGTCGCCTGCGTGCTTCTGTTCCGCCGCGGCATCATTGGCGAGTTGGCCAATAAATTACGAATTCGCTTATAGGGGTCGCTAGCCTCTTTGAATCGTTGGCGAATCAGCTTACATCATCCGAGTTATCCACACTGTGCGTAGGCGTCATTTGTGCAACTGACGGTCGTCATCGATTCATACTGGATCGGGCGTTTGACGATTCGGCTCTCGCCTCGGACCATCTATGCCAGCCGTGCAGGGCGGACTCCGCCTCGACGAAATCTCTCGAAAATGGCGCGATCTCGCCGATCGCCGCCTTGCCTACTTCACCGAGCTGTATCGCAGCGGGCGCTGGAAGCACTATTACAGCCAGGACGAGTTCGTGGCGCGCATGCGCGATGTGGTCAAAGCAGCCAAGGTCTGGAGCAATCTGGCCGACCGGACCTCGGCCGAGCAGATCTTGGCCGAGGAGCCGGCGATACGCGACGATCGTATGCGCCCGGCCGCATGACGCGGTTAGTTGGCCTAGCCGCCGCCATTGTGCTTCTGGCAGCGCCCGCCGCCGCCCAGGACGCCAAACGGGGTGAGACGCTGCTGACGCGCGATTGCGGCCGCTGCCATGCGGTGGGCCGCACCGGCGAAAGCCCCTACAAGGACGCACCCTTGTTTCGCAGCCTTGGTAAGCGCTACCCGATCGAATCCCTGGAAGAGGCCCTGGGCGAGGGCATGATGTCCGGCCACCCTGACATGCCGGAATTCAAGTTTGACGCCGCCGATGTCGGTGCCATCATCGCCTACCTGAAGTCCATCCAGCAGCCCTGAACACCTTTTCAGGGCGTCCCCCTTAGCCGGTGTCTTTCCCATGAGCAGTGCGCTGTTTTCGCCTTACAAACTGGCGGGCTTGGAGCTTGCCAACCGTATCGTCGTCTCGCCGATGTGCCAGTACTCGGCCGACGACGGCTGCGCCAATGATTGGCACCTGATGCATCTTGGCATGCTGGGCAATTCCGGGGCCGCGCTGGTGGTCGTCGAGGCGACTCATGTCGAGCGCTCCGCCCGCATCACCCACGGCTGCATGGGGCTGTATTCCGACGACAACGAGGCCGCCCTGGCGCGGGTCGTTTCGCAATGCCGCCGCGCCGGCACCGCCAAGTTCGGCATCCAGATCGCCCATGCCGGCCGCAAGGCTTCGGCGCAGAAGCCATGGGAAGGCGGCGGCTCGCTCGTAACCGGCCAGTATCCCTGGGAGACCATCGCTGCGTCGCCCATTCCGTTCGGCGATGGCTGGCATACGCCGCGCGAGGCCACCGAAGCCGACATGAACCGGGTGCGCGACGCCTTCGTGTCGTCGTTCCAGCGTGCGGTGCGTATCGGCTTCGAAGAGGTCGAATTGCACATGGCGCACGGCTATTTGATGCACGGCTTCATGTCGCCTTTGTCCAACAAGCGCACCGATCAGTACGGCGGCTCGTTCGAGAACCGCATGCGGTTTCCGCTGTCGGTCGCTCGCGCCGTGCGCGCGGTGGTGCCGAAGCATATCGCGCTCGGCGCGCGTATCACCGGCAGCGACTGGCGCGAGGGCGGGCTGACGCCCGACGACGCCGTCGCGATTGCCAAGCTGCTCAAGGCCGAAGGCATCGACTTCATCTGCGTGTCGTCCGGCGGCGTCGCCGGCGGCATCCACAATCCGACCGAGCCCGGTTTCAACGTGCCGATCGCCGCGCGCGTCAAGAAAGAAGCTGGCATCCCGACACGTACCGTCGGGTTGATCGTTAAGCCGGAACAAGCCGAAGCCGCCGTGGCTACCGGCAAAGCCGACATGGTGGCGATGGCCCGCTGCTTCCTCGACGATCCGCACTGGGGCTGGCATGCGGCCAAGGCGCTCGGCGCCGATGTGGCGCGGCCGCCGCAATATGCCCGCGCCGGTCCCAAGCTCTGGGCGCCCGCCGCGACTGGAGCATGAGAACCACCGTCACCCTGAGGTGCGAGCGCTTGCGAGCCACCGCAAGTCGCCTTAGACGACTTGCGAATACTTCAATCCAATGTCGGGTTTACCCGACATTGGTGGGCGACGGTGGCCGTTCATCCTTCGAGGGCGCTTCGCACCACCTCAGGATGACGGAGTGAAATTTGGAAAACTTCGTTTTCCTCGCCGTTCTGTTCGCCGCGCTCTGCCATGCCGGCTGGAACGCGCTGATCAAGGTCGGGCTCGATCCGCTGTCGACCACGACATTGCTCTGCATCGGCTCCGGCCTGGTCGGTCTGGTGATGCTGCCATTTGTCGGCATGCCGGCCTGGGCCTGCTGGCCGTGGCTGATCGCGTCGGTGATCATCCACCTCGGCTATTTCGCATTCCTGATCGAAGCCTATCGCGCCGGCGATCTCGGGCAGGTCTATCCGATTGCGCGCGGCGCGGCGCCGCTGATGACGGCGACCGCCACCACGATCTTCGTCGGCGAGCGGCTTAGCCTGATCGGCTGGGGCGGCATCGTCGCGATGGTCGCCGGCATCGTTCTCTTGTCGGCGCGCGGCGGCCGCGAATTGACTCACATCGACCGCCGCGCCGTCGGCTTCGCGCTGCTGACCGCGCTGACGATTTGCACTTATTCGGTGGTCGACGGCATCGGCGCGCGGCTGGCGCTCAATCCGCTGTCTTATTCGCTGTGGCTGTTCGTCGGCATTGCCATCGTGATGGTGCCTTACGCGTTGTATCGCGACGGCCGCGACGTCATTCCTGCGATGCAGGTCTACTGGCGGCGCGGCCTGGCCGGCGGCGCCTTGCAGATCATCTCCTACGGCACGGTGCTGTGGGCGATGACGCTGGCGCCAATCGCCATCGTCGCGACGCTGCGCGAAACCAGCGTGCTGTTCGGCGCGGTGATTGCCGTGGTCGTGCTGAAGGAGCCGCTGCGCGCCATGCGCGTCGTCGCGGCGCTATCGATCTTGTGCGGGCTGGTATTGATCCGGCTGCAGTAATCAGTTTTGGGCGGGCGCATAACCGTAGCTGCGCGCCAGCTTGGCGGGGTCGACGCCGCAATAATACGCCAGCCTCAGCCGCCACATCAGCACGATGGTGCGCAGCACGCCGTTCTTGCGCCAGCGCCGCGGCGAGGTCGTCACGCGTGCACGCAAGCACAGCGGTTGACCCAGGCGCTTGAGCCGCGCCGACAGCGCCACGTCCTCCATCAGCGCGATTGCCGGAAAACCGTCGGCGGCCTCGAACGCCGCGCGCGTCATGAACATAGCCTGATCGCCGGTGGCGATGCCGGTGAGGCGCGAGCGTGCGTTCATCATGAAAGAGATCATGCCGAGCAGGCCGCCGCCATCGATGCGCACATCGAAGCGGCCCCAGATGCGTCCGGTGCGGGCGAGACCGTCCAGGACCAAACGATCGGCGTTTTCGGGAAGCCGCGTGTCCGCATGCAGGAACAGCAACACGTCGCTGCGCGCGGCCAACGCGCCTGCATTCATTTGCGAGGCGCGGCCGCGCGGTGCGGTCAGCACCAGGTCGGTGAGGGGCCGCGCCAAGTCGGGCGTGCCGTCTTTGCTGCCGCCGTCGGCGACGATGACCTCGGCGCCGCGGGCGCGAAGCGGCGCCAGGACCTTGAGCGTCGTCTCAATGTCCGCCGCCTCGTCGAGCACCGGCATGACGATGGAAAGAGTCATTCCGCCGCTTCTTTCAAGGCGCCGCCGCAGCTCGAACCCTGTCCGGCGGTGCAGCCGTAACAGTGGCCGGCGACGCGGATGTCGCCGCCCGCGACGTCTTCATCGAGCAGGTCCGACAGATGCACGCGCGCGCCTGCGCGGTGCCCAAGCGGCAGATCGAGCATTTGGTTGAAGTCGCAGTCATAGACGGTGCCGCGCCAGTCGACCGAGATCAGGTTGCGGCACATCACGCCGTCGAGGTTGGCGTCGAGGTGGGCGTGCTGCAGCAGATCGATGTAGCTCTCGAACTCGCCTTTGGTGACCAGCGTCGAGCCGAAGCGCTGGATCGGCATGTTCGCCAGCACGAACAGTTTGTTGAAGGCGACGCCGTATTGATCGCCAAGCACGCGCTTGTAGTCGGCTTCGAGCGAGGCTTGCCCCGGCGGCAACGAGGGACCCTGCGGATTGTAGACGAGGTTGAGCGCGAGCTTGGGATCGCGGCCGTAGCCGAACGCATTGAGTTTCTTCAGCCCGCGGATCGAGGCGTCGAACACGCCTTTGCCGCGCTGGCGCTCGACATTGTCTTCGAGATAGCAGGGCATCGAAGCGACGACTTCGACTTCGTTCGTGGCCAGGAATTCGGCCAGGTCTTCCTGGCCCGGCTGTTCGAGGATGGTGAGGTTGCATCGGTCCATCACCTTCACGCCCAGCCTGCGCGCCTCGATCACCAGACTGCGGAAATTCGCATTCAACTCCGGCGCGCCGCCGGTGATATCGAGCGTCGCGACGCGGCGGCGTTCGAGAAACTCCAGCACGACGCCGGCGACGTCAGCGGTCAGTTCCTCGGTGCGCGTCGGGCCGGCATTGACGTGGCAATGAAAGCACGACTGGTTGCAGCGATAGCCGACATTGACCTGCAACGTGTCGAGTGTGGCGCGCTTGATCGCGGGGAACGAAATCTTGTCGAGCAGCAGCAGCATGTCACGCATGGGAGACTCTCTTAGTGCGCCATCATCGTGCCATGCGGCATGGCCTCACGTCACGCCACAATACTGTGAGTTATTTCGCCAGCGCGCTGCCGATTGGGGCATCAACGCCAATGCGCCCGAAACCGGGCAGTTTCAGCGCGGGGTGGCGCAGGTCGAGCCCGGCCACCAGCCCGAGCAGATTGACTTCGACGCCTTCCGCCCAGGCCAGCTTGACGCCGGCATAGCCGAACAGGTTCACCTCGACGCCGGTGCCGCTGTCGGTCAGCCCGGCATAGAAGTCCGGGCGGAAGTCGCGGCCGACCGCGTTCGGCGGCAGCATGACGCCCAACTCGGGCACCGCGCGCAGCACTGCGGCGGTGAAGCTGTTGCTGTTCGGACCGGGCCAGATGCGGTAATCGCCGGCGCGGTTGTAGCTGTAGTCGCGCACGGCGGCTTCGATCGTCGGGATCAGCTTTTCCGCTTCCGGGCCGGAGATATCGGCGATCGCCACCGGCATGTTGCCGTACCAGCGGCCGTCCGCCGGCCAGCCATTGGTGCGCACCGGCGTGCCCCAGCCGACCACGTCGTAACGGGTCCAATCCTTGGCACCGGCGCGCTTGAGCACGAGCCAGCTATGCACCGAGAACACGCCTTTCCAGGCGCCGGTGGTGCCGGTGAAGACGACGACGCGCGCCGGCTCGAACTGACGCGCCGGCGGCAGCGCGCCGGTGCTCGACCAGTCGGCGTCGCGATAGCTGCGCGGCGCATCACCGATGGCGTAAAGCGCGGCGCGGGCAAGCAGCGGGGCTAGAAACAGCAGTAAAATCAGGAGCATGACGGTGGTTCGGCGGTTGAGGCGGCGGGAGGGCATGGTGTCTAGATAGGGATGCTTTCCGGCCTAAACGTGGCAAGGGACGCCGCCCGACACCATCAATTCGCCCGGTTGCCGCTCAGGCGCAATTGCGGATAGCGCTCGGCGCCGCCAGTCGCCAGATCGCCGCTCACAGCCTTGTGCCATTCCATGCCGACGATGGCGCCGCGCGTCGCGCCCTCGATGCGGTTGTCCGTGATCGCGGCGCGGCCGGCGCCGGGCACGACCGAGACGACGATGCCATAGGGCGAGCGGCGGATCGTGTTGGCGCTCGCGGTGATGTTGCGCAAGTAGGGGCCGAAGCCGAGCTTCAAGCCGGCATAGGCGCAATTCTCGATGATGTTACCCGTTGCGATTACGTCCGCTTCGACGCTGATGCCGAAGCCGTTGCCTGCGCCCTCGGTCAGCGTCGCCAAGACGCGCTGGCCGATATTGCGCACCTGGTTGCCGCGTACGAGGCCGCCATGGCCGCCGACGTCGAAATTGGTGACGGAGATGCCGTTGGCGGCATCGTCGATGACGTTGTCGAGGAACGTCGCATTCTCGTAGTCGAATTCGGCATACATCGCGGTTTCGCCGAAGCCGGTGCAGGTGTTGCCGATGACCTGGAAGTGGGATGCGGCATTGCCGCGCACGGCGGAAAACGCGGCGCGGCGGATCGTGTTGCCGCGCACGATCACGTCGGCGGCGCGATAAACGTTGACGGCATTGCCGTTCTGACCGCTGCCGCCGGCGCGCGCGTCGGTATCCTCGATGGTGTTGTCGGCGACGACGCTACCGTCGCTGCGCTTGAGGCTTTGCCAGACACGGATGCCGCCATTGCCGGATTTTGAAATCGTGTTGGCGCGAAGTTCGAGCTTGCTGTTGTCGAGGCAGTACAGCGCGTTGTCGGCGGAACCGGTAATGGTGTTGCCGGTCACCGTGCCGGTGCTCTGAAACAGGCGGATGGCGTTGCCGTTGGCGTTCGCGATCGTGCAGTCGGCGATGCGCAAATCTCTCGCGGCGGTGAGATTGACCAGGCCGCCATCGCGCGCGAGCGGGTGATTGCCGCCCTCGAGCGTGAGGCCGGTGAGCGTGATCGCTTCGGCGCCCTCGGCCGCCAACAGCGACGGCCCGCGCGTCAGCGCAATGCGGGTCGCGCCGCGCACGCCGGTCAGCTGCGAACCCGCACGCAGCGTAAGGCCGCCGGCGCGATAAAGTCCGGGAGCAAGCAGCAGCGGCGCGCCCGCCTGCGCGGCCCGGTCGATCGCGCGTTGCAAGCGTTGCGACTGATCCTCGGGCGCGTTCGGCCGCACGCCGAATTGCGCGGCGTCTAAGCCTTGCCGCTTGGGCGTTGCCGCGCGCGCGGGCGCTGCGAACAGCGCGGCGCTGGACAGGGAGCCAAGCAAGACACGGCGGCGGTTCAGGAACATGGCGGCATTTTGCCGCCGGAGAGATTAAGTCCGGTTAACGCGGATCGCCGCGCCGAGCGCGGCCAGGACACGCGTCCCGGCCCGCGACAGGTCGTCGGTTGATAGGCGAGATTTGCTCGATGCCATCCGTGACCTCGCGGCCGTGGGCTGTACCAGCGGCACATGGATAAATGCGGCGAGGCGGGGGCCGCCCTTTGTGGCTGCTGCTTGGGTGGCGTGCCAGCACAGGTAATTGCACAGATAGCGTCCGGCATCGCGCGACAGCCTCGCGCGCACGCCGGTCTTACGTACGGCTTTCAACAGAAGTTGCGCCGGCGCGATCATCGGCGTGGCAGCGGGCTTGCCGGAAGCGATGGCGGACCGCCGCGGCGTTTTGCCTGCCGCATCGGGCAGCCGTGCCAGCGCGTTTTGGGCGCGGGTCTCGATGCGCACGATGCGGGCGCGCGACGCCAGCCCGAACATCAGAATGACGTCCGGCTTGTGGCGCTTCAGCAGCTTGGGAAGATCGCGATCGACCGCTGCGTAGCTGGTCTCGAAAATATGGGTGACGATCTTGGCGCGCGGCACGCGCACCTTCGCCAATTGCTTGACGAGGGGACCGGTCGGATCGAACGGCGCGCCGGGAAACGGTCCGAAGCCGGTGATGAGGATGGTCGGCATCACACCCCCAACAATTGCGCAATTTGTTCGACCGCCAGTGTCGGTGCCAGTTTGCCGGCGGCGACCGCGGTTTCGGCCTGCTTGACCTTGGCGCGCACGGCAGGATCGCTGCGTAGCCGCGCAGTGAGGCGCTCCTCCAGCATGGTCCACATCCATTTCACCTGCTGCTCGCGCCGGCGCTCGGCCAGTTCGCCCGACGCGGTCATCTTCTCCTTGTGGTCAAGCACCTGCGCCCACAGTTCGGCGATACCTTTCTCGGTCAGCGCCGAATAGGTCATCACCGGCGGCGACCATGTTGGCGAGCGCGGTGCCAAAATGTGGAGCGCGCCGCGATAGTCCGCCGCGGCCATATTGGCACGGGCGATGTTGTCGCCGTCAGCCTTATTGACCGCGATCATGTCGGCGAGTTCGACGATGCCCTTCTTGATGCCTTGCAACTCGTCGCCGGCGCCGGCGACCATCAGCACCAGGAAGAAGTCGGTCATGTCGGCGACGCTGGTCTCGGATTGGCCGACACCGACGGTCTCGACGATCAGCACGTCGTAGCCGGCGGCCTCGCACAGCAGCATGGTCTCGCG
>JANMSZ010000288.1:0-1684 GCA_031389925.1 Hyphomicrobiales bacterium
CCCTTGAGGCCGCCGCGCTCCGGCACCGTGAAATGGCAGGCGACGCCCTCGACTTCCGGGTCATCAAGCCCATAGGTGGCAAGCTTGTCGTTCGGTGTCAGCCACTTGAACACCGTCGATTTCTTGTAGATCAGGTCCGGCTCATCGGCCGCGCGCGATGGAACCGCGCTCAGAAGAGTGGCGGCGGCAACGAGACCAACGATGCAAAAGCTGAACGGGCGCAAGAAAGCCTCCTGTGGCGTTTCCTGCGAGATAGGCAGATCAGTCGACAAGCGCAATACGATGCGTTGAAATCAGACCGTCATTCTCACGAAGGCAAAAGGTTGAGTCACGCCCACAGGCGCTCGCTCTCCATGCCCTTGTAGAGGTCGGCGACGAACTCGCCGTAGCCGTTGAACTTCAGCGTCGGCCGGCGCTCGCCGGTGCCGATAACTTCCTCGGTCGCCTGGCTCCAGCGCGGATGCGACACCTCCGGGTTGACGTTGGCCCAGAAGCCGTACTCGGCCCTTTGCAATTTTTCCCACATGCCGACCGGGCGCTCCTCGGTGAAGCTGAAGCGCACGATCGACTTGATCGACTTGAAGCCGTATTTCCACGGCACCGCCAGCCGCAGCGGCGCGCCCATCTGCTTGGCGATCGGGTGGCCGTAGGCGCCAGTGGCGAGGAAGGCGAGATCGTTGGTCGCCTCCGCCATGCTCAGGCCTTCGACATAAGGCCAAGGATACCAGGCCTGCTTCTGGCCTGGCGCCATCTTGGAATCCATGAAGGTTTCCATGCGCAGATATTTCGCCGAGCCGAGGGGCTTGGCGAAATCCACCAGCTTGCGCACCGGGAAGCCGGTCCAGGCGATCGCCATGCCCCAGGCTTCGACGCAGCGGTGCCGGTAGGCGCGCTCCTCCAGCGTCATCTTGCGCATCAGTTCGTCGATGCCGATCTCGATCGGCTTTTCCACCAGGCCGTCGATCTTCACCGTCCACGGCCTGATCCTCAACGCCTGCGCCGCGCTGGTGACATTCTTGGACGACCCAAATTCGTAGAAATTATTGTAGTTGGCGTTGATCTTCTCGTCGGTGATCGGCCGGTCGAGGACGAATTTCTCGTTGCGCTTGGCCGGATAAAGATCGGCGCTCGGGTCCGGCAGGTTGGCGGCGTCGGTCACGCGCTGCGCGGACGCAGCCGCCGGCGCCAAAGCCAGCGCGCTGACGGAGCCTGCGAGAAAGCTGCGGCGGTTGAAGAACAGATGTTCGGGCGTGACCTCGCGCTCCGGGATTTCCCAGCCGCGGCGGCGAATAATGTTCATCTTCCTGACCCCTCTGAATCGTGCTCCAGAGGTACGGCGGTCGAGGATCACAGGCAAGTCACGGCTGCGGGAGGTCTATTCCGCCGCCCGTCGCGCCGCGACCACCTGATCAGCCTCACGCCCGGTCAGTTCGGCCATGTGGTCGAACTTGAACGTGAACGAGCCGACGCCGGCGGTGGCCGAGCGCACCTCGATGATCAGATCGCCGATCTCGGCTTCCGCCATCTGCGCGCGCACCGTGTCCCAGCTGTTCCAACCCTCCCGGGTATCGAAGCCGAGAATATGGCCGCGGCGGCCGGACAGGATCGCATTGATCTTCGCCGTCGCGTCGGTCGGGCAGACGACTTCCACCAGATGGATCGGCTCCAGCAGCACCGGCTGGCA
>JANMSZ010000110.1:0-3634 GCA_031389925.1 Hyphomicrobiales bacterium
AAGATAACGGGCGTGCCCGCCACGCCGGGGATGGCCTGACCTCCAACCGTGCCGTTGGGCGCACCAACATCGCCGGGCGTTACCGTTTTATTGCCCGAGCTTGATGCCGTGACGTCGACACTAAAGGTACACGTCGTGCCGGCCGGCTGGCCGCCGGGATAGCGCGCGCCGGAAAGCGAGATCGAGCTTGAGCCTGCGGCCGCCGTCAGCGTGCCGCTGGTGCAGTTCGTGGTGGCCGGGTTGGGCGTCGACGCGACGACAAGCCCTGCCGGAAGCGACGTGTTGAAAGAAATCGATTGATAGATATAAGGCTCGAGCTTGGTCAGCGTCAGCGTCAGACGGCTCGTTCCGCCGACATTGACCGACGTCGGGTTGAAACTGACATCGAGCGTCAGCGCATAGGTATAGTAGACACCGGATGTGTACGTCGTCGATCCGCCGGCCGTTGTAACCAGGACATCGGCGTCGCCATGCGCGCCCGCTGGCGTGGTGAAATCAATCTGAGTGCTTGTGTTGCCAGTGACGGTCGCGGCAGCGCCGTTGACGGAGACCGTTGCGCCGCCCAAATCGGTGCCGTCGAGTATAATTGTCGCGCCGCCCGCAAGCGGACTGAACAAGCCGGTGGAGCCGGTCACGACTGGCGCCTGCGCGAATGCGCTGGTGGCTGCCGCGAAAGTGATAATCGCCGCGCAGACCAACACTTTCAACGCAGCGACAAGACAATAAGCGCCCCGCGCCGCGCAAAACGCGGCGGGCCATTTCCCCAATAACACTACTAACCCCCGCGTAGCGCCTAGCGCTATCCCCGGACGAGCTTAGGTTGAAGGCCTGTTGGCGCGCAAGCCGCATTCATGCCGTGCACAGAGTTCCGATACGGAATTTACGCAAAACATGGGCGAACGAGTGCAAGCCAACGATGGAGCACATCTGTTGTGGTGGCCCTTTTTACCCCTTCAACATCTCCAGCGCCGCTTGATGCACGCGCTTATCGCCGGCAACGACGATGCGGCCGCCGTTCTGCGCCGGGCATCGAAGCCAACAGTTCACCATCGCCATCAGTCGTTGGCGCCGATTTCCGTGAAAAGGAATCCCGCAGGCGTATTCGTGAAGACGAATATCTGCTCGCCGCAGAAGATGAAGAAGTTGTCGTTGTTCAAGCCGTCGCGACTGTAGACGGCTTTGCCGCGCTGGATACACGCGCGGTTCTTCGCCGTGAAGTCGGGCTTATAAATCTTTTCACGGAATTGGGCGGCGTCGCGAATAGAGTCTTCTTTCATGAACGGGAGCTGGGTCATGCCGGCGACGGCCGCGGAATCATTGGCCTTCAGTGCCGTGCGAAATTTCGCGATGAAGCCATCGAATTCCTTCTTTAAGGCAGGAGAGGCAACGGCATTCTTCGGCGCATTGTTCGGCGCAATATTCGGTGTTTGGGCGAAGGCGGGAGCAAGGTGTAGCAGAGCGGCTGCGAGCACAATTCTCAACCAAAATTTCATTGGTTCAGCTCCGTTCATCCGACCAATCCAAATCTATGGCGTACGACAACTGCGTCAAGGACTTCCCGGCATGCGCTAAATCTCCGGCGCGCGCGGGCCTTCCGCCTCGCGAGCGCGTTGCAGACCGAGCTGCCGTTCGCGCCAGATCACGAACAGGCCGGCGCCCGACACGATGACCGCGCCGACATAGACCAGCGTGGTCGGCAGTTCGCCGAACAGCCAGTAGCCGAGCAGCAACGCCCACAGCATCGAGGTGTAATCGAATGGCGCAATCACGGAGGCCGCGGCGTAGCGGTAACTTTCGGTGAGAAAAATATGCGCGATGCCGCCGAAAACACCCGTCGCGATCAGCATCAGCAGTTCCGAGCCGGTCGGCGTGTGCCAGGCAAACGGCAGCGACACCAGGCCGGCGAGCGCGGTCATCAGCGAGAAATAAAACACGATCGACGAGGTGGTTTCGCTTTGCGTCAGCCGCCGCGTCTGGATCACGGTGCCGGCGTTACAGAACGCGGCGATGAGCGCAAAAATCGAGCCCACGGTCGCCACGCTCATCGCGCCGGCCGTGACGTATTGGCTCATGTCGAGATGCGGGATCAGCATCACGATCACACCGCCGAACCCGACCAGCACCGCGCTCCAACGATAGATGCGGACTTTCTCCTTGAGGATGATCGCCGCCAGCGCCACGGTGATCAGCGGCGATGCAAAGGAAATCGCGGTGGCATCGGCCAGCGGCAGCCGCGTCAGCGCCGAGAAGTTGGTGTACATGCCGGCGACGCTGAGCGCGCCGCGGCCGAGTTGTCCGAACACCCGGGTGGTGCGCACGGCCTGCATCAGCTCGCCGCGGAACGCGTAGATCAGCAGCACCGGTGGAATGGCGCAGGCGCTGCGGAAGAACACCAATTGCCCGACCGGCGTCACGTCGCTCAACTGGCGCACCAAGGCGGACAATGCGGCAAACAACAGCGCAGAGATCAGCTTGAAGCCGATGGCCTTGAACAGATTCATTCCAAACGATTCCGGCAGGGCCTTCTACATAGCCGATAGCCGGTGGAATGAAAGTGGAACTACTGCTTTTTCTTCGCCACGCGGCCTTCGACCGCAGGCAGCGACTTGATGTAGGTCGCCATCGCCTCGCGGTCGGCTTTGCTCAGTTGCGAGGTGTTGCGCACGACGTCGACCATGCTGCCGCCGACACTGTCGGCGTCCGGAGTCATGCCGGTGTCGAGCATGTCGGCAATGTCGGCCACCGACCAGTCCTTGAGCTTGAACTGGGTGATGTTGGGAACGCCGCCCTGCCCGTCCGGCGCCGGACCGCCGGTAAAGCGCAGGCCGCGTTCAATGCCGCCGAGCGCATTGCGCGGCGAGTGGCACTCCGCGCAATGGCCGGGACCGTTGACCAGATAGGCGCCGCGATTCCATTGCGCCGATTGCGCAGGGTCGGGCTTGAACGGTTCGCCGTCGAGGAACAACAGCTTCCAGCCGCCCAGCGTGCGGCGGATGTTGAAGGGAAACGGCAGATCGTGGTCCCGCACTGAGCCTGCGACCGGGGGCAATGTCTTGAGAAAAGCGAACAGATCGCGCACGTCAGCCAAGGCCATGCGCCGATACGAGGTGTAGGGGAACGACGGAAAATAATGCTCGCCGGACGGCGACGTGCCTTTGTTCAGCGCGGTGACGAACTGCACTTCGCTCCAGCCGCCAATGCCGTCCTTCGGATCGGGCGAAATATTCGGCACATGGAACGTCCCGAACGGCGAACCCAGCGCCAGCCCGCCGCCGAGCCTGGTGCGGTCCGGCTGCTTCGGCACCATGTGGCACGACGCGCAGCCGCCGATCTGGAACATAGTCTTGCCGTTGGCGAGATCGGGCGTGTGGGCGCCGAGCGCGGTCACGGTCTGCGGGATGGTCAGGAACCAGAACGCGGCGAGGCCAAGCGCAGCGCAGACAGCCGCCAGCACAATCAGCTTCTTCATCATGCGCGTTCCCCGCTAGTGGTCCGATTCTAACATTCGCATCCGGTCTGTGAGGCACTTTTGCGAATGTTAGAATCAAAGGACCACTAGCAAGTTATTGTTGCTAGTGGAGCTTTGGATTTGACGTTCGCTTAAGATATTCGCGGCTAGCGGGTAGCGAACGTC
>JANMSZ010000310.1:0-7923 GCA_031389925.1 Hyphomicrobiales bacterium
CATTCGGTGTTCGAGTCGGTGTACCTGTCGCAGCGCATCGTGGTGATGACGCCGCACCCGGGCCGCGTCTTCGCCGAAATCTCGATCGATGCGCCTTATCCTCGCGACGAGCGCTTCCGCACCTCGGCCGAATATGCTGGTTATTGCCGCAACGTCGCCGAGGCGCTTGAAGCGGCGATGGGAGGCGCGTCATGAACGCGCGCGTTGTTCGCATTGCATTGCCGATCATTGTGCTCGGCGTCGTGGTGCTGGCCTGGGACCTGGCCGTCCGGCTATTCGATATTCCGCCTTACGTGTTGCCGGGGCCTGGTTTGGTGGCAGCGACTTTGTGTGCCGACGCCGCTCTGTTGTGGCAGTCGCTGCTGGTGACCCTCACCATCACCGTCCAAGGCTTTCTGCTGGCGGCGTTCGGCGGCATCGTGCTGGCTATTGCTTTCAATCAATGGCGGCTGGTTGAACACGCCTTCTATCCCTACGCCGTGATCCTCCAGGTGACGCCGATCGTCGCCGTCGCGCCGCTGCTGCTGATCTATCTGCCGCAGCCTCTGGCGGTGCTGGCCTGCGCCTGGATCGTGGCGTTCTTCCCGGTGCTCGCCAACACCACGCTCGGCCTCAACTCTGTCGATCATAATCTCATCGCGCTGTTCGATCTGTACAAGGCATCGCGTTGGCAGGTGCTATGGAATCTGAAACTGCCGGCGGCGCTGCCGCAGATGCTGGCGGGCTTACGCATCGCCGGCGGCCTGTCGTTGATCGGCGCGGTGGTGGCGGAGATCGCGGCGGGTTCGGCCGGCGCCGGTTCGGGGCTGGCCTATCGCATCGCCGAGTCCGGCTATCGCCTCAACATCCCGCGCATGTTTGCGGCGTTGCTGCTGCTGTCGCTCGCCGGCGTAGCGATCTTCTTTGCGCTGTCGGCGCTCTCGCACCTGGCCTTGCGCCGCTGGCACGAGAGCGCGGTGAGGCGGGAGCGTTAAAATTGGCGCATGATCCCGGAAAGTGGGAACCGGTTTCCGGATAAGATCATGCGCATTAAAAAGCGTGTGTGATCATCCCCAATGCCGCCATCACGAGGATGACCTCGATCAGGCTGCGGTGGAAGCGGAACGCCAGCAGCCCGGCGACGACCGCCAATATGGCGGCCTGCTTGTCGAGCGCGGCCGGATCGAAGGCGAACCAGCGCACCGGTCCGGCGTGCACTTCGGTGACTTTGCCGAACAGCACATGCAGCGCGAACCAGACCGACAAATTGAGGATGACGCCGACCACGGCGGCCGTGATCGCGGCCAGCGCGCCGGACAATTGGCGGTTGGCGCGAAGTCGCTCCACGAAAGGCGCGCCGGCGAAAATCCACAGCATCTACGGCACGAAGGTCACCCAGGTCGTCATGGCTGCGCCGAGAATGCCCGCGGTTACCGGCGAGAACGGTGCGGCCTCGCGGAACGCCGCCAGGAAACCGACGAACTGCGTCACCAGAATCAGCGGACCCGGCGTGGTTTCGGCGAGGCCGAGGCCGTCGACCATTTCCGGCGCGGTCATCCAGCCGTAGGTCTCCACGGCCTGCTGCGCCATGTAAGCGAGCAGCGCGTAAGCGCCGCCGAAGCTCACGACCGCGAGCTTGGAGAAGAACAGTCCAATGCTGACCAGCACGTGCTGCGGCCCGAAGATCAGCGCTGCGAGAACGATCGGCGCCCACCACACAAGCACACCAATGACCGAGGCCAGCGCGAAGTGCCGCCAGCGGTCTTTAGCCGGCGGCGGCACGTTGTCGTTCATGGCGGCGACGCCGAGCTGCTCGGGCTTGCTGCGCGCCACCAGATAGCCAATCGACGCTGCCGCCAGCACGATCAGCGGAAACGGCAGCGCCAGGAAAAAGATTCCGATGAAAGCGGCGCCCGCCAGGCCGAGCAGCAAGGACGTCTTGAGCGCACGCTTGCCGATGCGGAGCAGCGCCTCGACCACGATCACCAGCACCGCGGCCTTGATGCCGAACAACGCGCCGTCGATCAGCGGCACGCCGCGCCCGAGTGCATAGAGCAGGCTCAGGCCCAGCATGACGATAGCGCCGGGAATGACGAAGAGAATGCCGGCGACCAGCCCGCCGCGCACGCCATGCAGCAGCCAGCCCAGATAGGTCGCGAGTTTTTGCGCCTCCGGGCCGGGCAGCAGCATGCAGAAATTCAGCGCGTGCAGGAACCGCGCCTCGTCGACCCATTTCTTCTCGTCGACGACGATGCGATGCATCAAGGCGATCTGCGCCGCCGGCCCGCCGAAATTGATGCAGCCGATCTGGAGCCAAACCTTGAAGGCCTCGGCGAAGGACGGTTTTTCTTGATCGCTCATGATGGGGTTTTCACGGGCCAATTATGCCGTTCGTCGGCGGCAAAGCGCAGCCAGGCGAACAGCGCATCGTAGACCATGAAACCGCGTTCGAGCAGCCCATGGTCGTCGTCGCCGGCAAGCTGGGATAAACCTAGCGAAATGGCGTGCAGGCCGGCGGCTTCGGGCGCGAGGTCGGGCCGCGCTGTGTCGGCGCCGCGCACGATCAAAGCCAGCCGCGCCAGCGACGGCTCGCTTTCCAGTCCGAACAGCTTGAGCATAGTGTCGAAGCTGCAGCGCTCGCCCTCGTGCGAGATTTCGACATTGGCGATGTCGAACGGGATGCCGCCGAATTCCTTTGCCGTCGCTTCGACATAGGCCGGATCGACGAACAGGATCTTGGCCTCGGCGTCGATGAAGCGCCGGATCAGCCAAGGGCAGGCGATGCGGTCGATCTTCGGCCGCCGCCGCGTCACCCAGACGCTCGGCTGCTTCGGCGCAAAGCGCGTCAGCGTGGCGCGGTCGACCATCGGCAGCCCGGCGTCGCTCCAGGCGAAGCTGCCGCCTTCCAGCATCGCGGCGTCATAGCCGGCGCCGCGCAGCTCGGCGGTGATGAACTGGCTGAGCTCCTTGCCCGCCTTGCAGGCGACGACGACCGGACGCGTCCGGTCGAGCGTCGCGATCCAGCGCGGCAGTTCGGTCGGTTCTTGCCATATGGAAGCGGGCAACAGCCCGGGCGTGGAGTCATAGATTTCGCGTCGCCGCACGTCGATCAGCTGCGGCGCATCCGCGGTGCCGATCAAATGCCAGAGTTCTGTCGGTGAGATCGAGAAAGCCGGAGACAGCATAGGTCCCCTCCGTAAACGAAGGAGACGGTGCTTGGGCTCCTGAGCCTGAAGGGGCGACCGTCGCAGGCCCCACGTGAATCATCTAACGCGCCGGGTTGTTGGCGGCAAGCCTTCAAAGGAAGAATGCCGTTAGCGAAAGAAGGCCGGCACGACTAGAGACAGTCCGGAAATCAGCAGCAAGACGAGAATGGCCTTGCGAAACGCAGCGTCGTCCAGTTTTCCGTAGAGTTTGACGCCGATCCACAAGCCCAGCAGCAGCGCTGGCAAGCCCATGAGGAAAAGCTTGAGGATGTCGACGTTGAAGAGATGGCCCGACGCGGCGAAGGTCAGCGTGGTCATCGTCATGGTGATGAACAGCACCGGCTGAAAGATTGCGCGCTGCGCATCCTTTGGTCCGCCGCCGAGCTGCACCCAGATCGTGCTGATGACGCCGCCCATGCCGGTGAGGCCGCCGAGCAGGCCGTTCAGAACGCCGATGCCCGTATCGATCGCTTGATTGGACTTGATGGGCGCGATGGCAGGCCGTGCGAGGTTGTAGGCGCTGTAGCAGATCAGCAAGACGCCGACGCCGATGCGCAGGTGCGCTGGATTGAGAAACGTCACGAGATAAGCGCCGAGCGGAACGCCAACCGCACCGCCGATGACGAAGGGCAGGATCCGCCGCCACTGCAGTCCATCGCGGACTTTCCAGATACCGTAGGCTTGATTGACCATCCCATAGGCCGCGATCAGCACGGCCGTTTGCAGTGGCGTGAGGATCTGCAGCCAAACGCCTGACACAACGAGACCGGCCGCGAAGCCGGTCAGGCCGCTGGTGAAACCGCCGAGAAATGTCGCGAGAAGGAAAAGTCCGAGGGTTATGCCATCCATAGGTCGACTCCATATCAGAAGTGACCAGCGCTTGGATGGATACCTGCCATCTCGAGGGGAGGCTGCTATTTCCCCTGCAAGGCGAGTATATCAGCTTTCTCATCCGATTCAAATTCATCCGATATGTGGGCGCAATAAACAACGATGATCGATTTCGCACTGCAGCGCCGCCAACGGCTGATCGGCATCGGATTGATGTGCCTGACGGTCGCTGTTTTCGCCTGTCTCGACACCACGGCGAAATATCTCGGCAACTTGATGGATCCGCTGGAAGTCGCCTGGGCGCGCTACACCAGCGCCTTCGTCCTCACGCTGTTCGTTTCGAACCCGGTCACGCATCCGGGCCTGATGAAAACGCGACGCCCGGTGCTTCAGGTCGTGCGGGGATCGCTGCTCGTCGCCTCGACGGTGCTGAACTTCTTTGCGCTGCGCTGGCTCCAACTCGATGAAGCGCTGTCGATCATTTTCACGTTCCCCTTCATCGTCGCCATTGCTTCGGGGCCAATCCTGGGCGAATGGCTGGGCTGGCGGCGCTGGACCGCGATTTGCGTCGGCTTCGGCGGCGTGTTGCTGATCACGCGGCCCGGTTTTGGCGAGTTTAATCCGGGCGCCGTGCTCTCGGTGGCGTCCGTGATCTGCTACGGGTTCTACGCGGTGTTCACGCGGATGGTGTCGCGTGTCGACTCCAATCAGACGTCGTTGTTCTACAACAACGCCGTCGGCGCGCTGGTGATGCTGCCGGTCATTCCCTTCGTCTGGACCATGCCGTCGAGCTGGACCATCGCCCTCTTGATGGTGGGGATCGGCGCGCTTGGCAGCCTGGGCCACTTCTTCATGATTTCCGCTCACAAGCTGGCGCCGGCCTCGGTGCTGTCGCCCTATATCTACACGCAGCTCATCTGGGTCGGGATTCTGGGCTATCTGGTGTTCGACCACGTGCCCAACGAGCTGACGATGGTGGGCGCGACCATCGTCATTTGTTCCGGGCTCTACCTGCTGTACCGGGAACGGCAAGTGGGCAAAAACACCACCAGCGAGGCGGTTATTGAGTGACAGATTGCCGGTTGCGGGAGCTTTGCCATAGGGGCTAAGTTCCGCGCGGATTTCGACTTTTGAGGATGATGCATGTCGACAGCGAAAGACCGGGCGGCTCCCGGCGCCGGTTTGAACGACGATATCGGCGAGCAGAAGCGCCTGGAGCTGTATCGCTCCCAGGTCCGGCTGCGCGAGGCCGAGCAGCGCGCCTATGACCTGTTCCTGCAGAACCTGGTCAAGGGCACCAGCCACCTGTCGCTGGGCCAGGAAGCCATCGCCGCCGGCTTTGCCGAGGCCATGGTCAAGGGCGATCTGTCCTTTTGTACGTATCGTGGTCATGCCCATACCCTGGCGCGTGGCGTGCCGGTCGAGAAGGTGCTCGGCGAGCTGATGCAGCGCGACAACGGCCTGATGCGCGGCAAGGGCGGCTCGATGCATCTGACGTCGGAAGAGCACGGCGTCATGGGTTCCTACGCTATCATCGGCGCGCATCTTCCGATCGCGTGCGGCGCCGCCTGGCGCGCGCAGTACAGAGGCGACAAGGATGTGTCGGTCTGCTTCTTCGGCGACGGCACCACCAATATCGGCGCCTTCCATGAGGCGCTGAACTTCGCCGCGGTGTGGAAGCTGCCGGTGATCTTCGTCTGCGAAAACAATCTCTACATGGAATACACGCCGATCAAGGACGTCACCGCGGTCGAGCATCCCGCCGCCGATCGCGCGTCGGCCTATGGTCTCGAGCGCATCGTGATCGACGGCAACGACGCCGACGTGGTCTATCGCACCGCGCAGAAGGCTTTTGCGAAAGCGCGTGCCGGCGAGGGTCCCTCGCTGATCGAGTGCATGACCTATCGCCACAGCGGCCACTCGCGCGCCGATCCGGCCAAGTATCGTCCCGAGGGCGAACTGGAAAAATGGAAAGAGCGCGATCCGATCAAGATCTATCGCGAGCGGCTCAAGCAATTCGGTGTGAGCGACCAGACGATCGCCGACATCGACGCCAGCGTGCTCAAGGAAGTCGACGACGCCACCGAGACCTGCAAGGCCGCGCCGAACCCGCCGCTCGAACTACTTACCACCGATGTCTACGCCGATGGCGGCTGGGCGTGGAGAAACTAGAATGGCGGAAATAAGCTATCGCGACGCGGTTATTCGCGGCATCGCGCAGGAAATGGCGCGCGACAACGACGTCGTGTTCCTCGGCGAGGACGTGGCGAAGGCCGGCGGCGTGTTCAAGGCGACCGTGGGTCTCTACGAGCAGTTCGGGCCGCTGCGCGTGCGCGACACGCCGATCTCCGAGCAGGCCATTCTCGGCGCCGCCATGGGCGCGGCGATGACCGGCCTCAAGCCGATCGCCGAGATCATGTTTTCGGATTTCTTCGCGGTG
The DNA here is from genome assembly GCA_031389925.1 of Hyphomicrobiales bacterium. GTDB lineage: Bacteria > Pseudomonadota > Alphaproteobacteria > Rhizobiales > Xanthobacteraceae > Pseudolabrys. Next base: position 6,457 of record JANMSZ010000310.1, read on the forward strand.
TGCTTCGACTACATCGCCAACGAATTCCCCAAGAGCCGCTACATGTCGAACGGGCAGACCAAGTGCCCGCTGGTCGTGCGCACCGGCAACGGCGCGGGCTCGCGCTTCGGTGCGCAGCATTCTCAGAGCGTCGAGAACTGGTGCATGATGATCCCCGGCCTCAAGGTCGTGGCGCCATCGACCCCTCTTGATGTTATCGGTCTGCTGGCCGCCTCCGTGCGCGATCCCGATCCGGTGATCTTCCTCGAGCACAAATCGCTCTACGCCACCAAGGGCGAAGTGCCCGACGGCGAAATCCTCGACACGCTGGGCACCGCCAAGATCGTGCGTCCCGGCAAGGACTGTACCATCATCGCGCTGGCGCTGATGGTGTCGCGCGCGCTCGCCGCGGCGGAAACACTCCAAGCCGAGTATGGCATCGACTGCGAAGTCATCGACGTGCGCTCGCTGGTGCCGCTCGACACCAGGACCATTCTCGGTTCGGTCGCCAAGACCCACCGGCTGTTCTCGGTCGAGGAAAATCCGCGGCTGTGCGGCTGGGGCGCCGAAATCGTGTCCATCGTCGCCGACGAAGCGTTCTACGACCTCGACGGCCCGCCGGTGCGCATCACGACGCCGCATATTCCGCTGCCGGCCGCCGATATTCTGGAAGACATCGTGCTGCCGACCCCCGCGCGTATCGTCGACACGATCCGCCGGAGTCTGGGGAGCTAAGCGTCAAGCGAAAGGCTGCAGTCATGTACGAGAATCTTCTCGCCAATGTTCCGACCGACCTGTGGATCGGCGGCAAGTGGTGCAAATCATCCGACGGCGCGCGTTTCGACGTCATCGATCCGGCGACCGAGAAGACTATCGCCTCGGTGGCGAGTGCGTCGGTCGAGGACGCCAAACGTGCGATCGACGCGGCGCAGGATGCGTTCGAAGGCTGGGCCGGCCGCAAGCCGCGTGAACGCGCCGAAATCCTGCGCAAAGCCTTCGAAATCATCATGCGCGACGCGGAGCGCTTCGCGAAGCTGATCACGCTGGAAAACGGCAAGGCGCTGTCGGATTCGCGCGGCGAAATCGCCTACGCCGCGGAATTCTTCCGCTGGTACGCCGAAGAGGCGGTGCGCAACATCGGCCAGATATCGATGGCGCCGGCGACCGGCGCGCGCATCGTCGCGCAGCACAAGCCGGCCGGCATCGCCGTGCTGGTGACGCCGTGGAATTTCCCGGCCGCGATGGCGACGCGCAAGATCGGCCCGGCTTTGGCCGCCGGCTGTCCGGTGGTGCTCAAGCCCGCGTCCGACACGCCGCTCACGATGCTGGCGCTTATGCCGGCGTTGGAAGAAGCGGGCGTTCCGGCGGGCGTTGTCAATGTCGTGCCGTCGCGCCGCTCCGGTCCCGTCGTCAGCGCCATGCTGCACGATCCGCGCGTGCGCGTGCTGTCCTTCACCGGCTCGACCGAAGTCGGCCGCAAGCTGCTGC
>JANMSZ010000341.1:0-4284 GCA_031389925.1 Hyphomicrobiales bacterium
TCGAACCACCTATTGGAGGATTGTCATGTGGAAGATTGTTCTCGCCGGCGCGACCGCGTTTGCGATCGCCGGCACCTCGCTTGTTTACGCGCAGCAGCGCCCAGGTGCGCCCGGCGCGCCCGAGACTGTGCAGCGCTGGCGGCCAAGCGCCGAAGACATCAGCGCCTTCGGTGACGCGCGCATCGCCGCGGTGCACGCCGGTCTCAAGCTCAATGCCGAGCAGGAAAAGAATTGGCCGCCGGTGGAAGCCGCGCTGCGCGACCTCGCCAAGCAGCGCTCCGAACGTTTCACGGCGCGCGCCAGCGCCGATGTGCCGAAGGACCCGATCGAGCGGCTCAACCTGCGCGCCGAGCATATGACGCAGAGCGGCGCCGCGCTGAAGAAGCTCGCCGATGCGGCCGGCCCGCTCTACAAGAGCCTCGACGACGGCCAGAAGCACCGCCTGATGGTTCTGGCGCGGCTGGGTGGCCAGGAGAGGGGCGGCCGTCACATGCGCGGTGGTCATAGGGGCGGCAATGGCGATGAGGGCGGCCGGATGCATCGCGGCCCCCGTGGCGGCGAACGCGGCCCGATGGGTCCCGAAGGCGGCCAGCGGCCCCAGTAAGCGCCAAGAGTAGCAGGCGTGGCCCGGCGTGGTCTCCCCGACGCGCCGGGCCATAGCCTAAGAAGCCGCCGGGTCCGCCCGGCGGCTTTTTCCTTTGGCGGTCCTTGTGGTTAAGTCAGGCCCTGCGCGGCTGGACACCCCCGCCTGCCTTTGCTAAGCGAACCTCGCTGGGCGGGCCTCCCGCCAACGGCAATCCGGGCGCATAGCTCAGTTGGTAGAGCAGCTGACTCTTAATCAGCGGGTCCCAGGTTCGAGCCCTGGTGCGCCCACCAATCATTTCAAACGCGGCGTTTGTGATTGGCCCGGATCGACGGCGGATGCTTTACAGTGCATTTCAAGCACCTGGGACCATCATGAGCGCCAAGCCGACGCCAACCGTTAAGCCCCGCCTCATTGTCGGTATCACCGGCGCATCGGGCGCGATCTATGGCGTCCGTTTGCTCGAGCTGCTGCGGACGTGCGGGGTCGAGACCCATCTCATCATGTCACGCGCCGCGCAGATCACCTTGGCCTACGAGACGAACCTGAAAGTCTCGGATGTGGAAAAGCTCGCCAGCGTCGTGCATCCCTATAACGATATCGCGGCGGCCTGCTCGAGCGGGTCGTTCAAGAACCTCGGCATGATCGTTGCGCCATGCTCGATCAAGACCATGTCGGAAATCGCGACCGGCGTGACATCGAATCTTCTGTCGCGATCCGCCGACGTCGCGCTGAAGGAGCGGCGCCGCGTCGTCTTGATGCTGCGCGAGACGCCGCTGCATGTCGGCCACATTCGCACGATGGCCGCGGTGACCGAGGCCGGCGCCATTGTCTATCCGCCGGTGCCGGCGTTTTATGCGATGCCGAAATCGCTCTCCGAGATGGTTGATCACACGCTGGGCCGCGTGCTGGACTTGTTCGATATCGATGTCGGAACGGTGCGGCGCTGGAGCGGGAAGAAGTCCCGTCCGCCGGCTAAGGCAAAATAATCGTCGGACGATTACCGCTTGAGGGTATCGGCATAATACATCGGCCCGCCGCGCGCGGCCGGCCAGCCGTAACCGTGGACCCAGATCAAGTCGATATCGCTGGCTTGATGCGCGATGCCTTCGCTCAGAAGGCGGCGGCCTTCCTCGATCATCGGCGTGATCAACCGGGTGACGATTTCGTCGGCGCTGAATGCGCGCCGCGAAATGCCCAGGCGCGCCGATGCCTGCTCGATGATGTCCTTCACCGCGGGGTCGGGCACGCCCCGGCGCGAGCCGGCTTCGTACCGATAATATCCCTTGCCGTTCTTCATGCCGAGCCGTCCGGCCTCGCACAGCGCATCGGCGATCTCCGCGCGCAGGCTGTTTGCCTTCCGCATGCGCCAGCTGATATCCAATCCGGCGAGATCGCTTACTGCCAAAGGTCCCATGGCGAATCCGAATTCGGCCAGCGCGGCGTCGATTTCCTCGGGTAGGGCGCCTTCCAGCAGACATTGCTCGATCGCCTCGGAGCGCACCTGCAGCATGCGATTGCCGACGAAGCCGCGGCAGATGCCGACAATGACCGGCACCTTGCCGAGTTTCCTTGCGAGCGCAAACATCGCCGCGAGGATTGCAGGATCGGTCGCCTTGGCGTTGACGATCTCCAAGAGCCGCATCACGTTCGCCGGGCTGAAGAAGTGCAGGCCGATGACGGCTTCCGGACGGCCGGTGGCTTTAGCGATTTCATTGACGTCGAGATAAGACGTGTTGGTCGCGAGCACGGCGCCTGGTTTTGCGATTTTGTCGAGTTCGCGAAACACCGACTTCTTGATCTCAAGCTCCTCGAACACTGCTTCGACGATGAGGTCGGCATCCTTGGCCGCCGAGAGCGAGGTCGCCGTCGAGATCAACGCCAGCCGGCGCATCTTCTCATCCGCGGTGAGGCGCCCCCGCGCAACCGACGACTCATATTGCTTCTCGATGGACGTCATGCCGCGCGCCACGGCGTCGGCATCGGTGTCGATCAAGACCGCGGCGATCCCGGCATTCGCGAAGCACATGGCGATGCCGGTTCCCATTGTCCCGGCGCCGATGATGGCGGCCTGCGCGACGTTGCGCGGTTCCGCCGGTTTTAAGGCCGGGTGTTTGCCCGCGGCGCGCTCGGCGAAGAAGAGATAGCGCTGCGCTTTCGATTGCTCGCCGGCCATCAGCCGCATGAAGACGGCGCGCTCCTCGCGCATCGCCTCGGCAAAAGGCGCGGTTAGCGCCAGCCGCAGCAGTTCGATAGCGGCCTTCGGCGCGTCGAGCTTTGCGCGCGACCATGGTGCGACGATCGCCGCGAAGGCGTCGGGCTTGCCGCGGAGCGCCGCGAGCTTCTGCTCCATTTCGCTGACGCGCCGGATCGCGAGTTTGGCGCGCGCGGCGCGATGCGCAAAGACGATTGCGGCGGGGAGGACGTCGCCATCGGCGATTTCGTCGATCAGCCCAACCTCCAGCGCCAGTGGCGCGGCTATCGGATCGCCGGTCAGGATGATTGGAGCGGCATGCTCCATGCCGATCAGGCGCGGCAGCCGCTGCGTGCCGCCGGCGCCGGGGATGAGACCGAGCTTGATTTCGGGCAGGCCGAGCTTTGTCCGCCGGTCGGCGACGCGAAAGTGGCAGGCGAGCGTCAGTTCCAGCCCGCCGCCGAGCACGGTCCCGTGCACCGCGGCGACCAGCGGTTTGCTGAACTGCTCGAGCCTGGCGATGACGTCGAGCAGGATCGGGAATTGCGGCGGCTTGCCGAACTCGGAAATGTCGGCGCCGGCAACGAAGGTGCGGCCGGCGCAGGCGAACACGATTGCGCCGACGGCGGGATCGGCGTGGGCTTGGGTCACCGCCTCCAACAATTGCGCCCGCACCGGGTGGCTCAGCGCGTTGACTGGCGGATTGTCGATGGTGATGACAGCGACGTCGTCGTCGCGGCGCCAGGAGACGAGGCCTGTCATTGCGGATCCGCAGGTCCGAAACCGTCGATATCCCTATATTCGGCAGGCATTTTCCGGCCGGTGGGTGGGCTTCGTTCCGGTATTGGCAAACGACACCTCATAATGTAGGAGAAGCACCTTATCCCTCGCGGGCCCCCAGGCACCGCTCTTTCAAACTATAACCCGTCCGGGCCGGTGCACAGCCGGGGGCAGAAATTCAGGGCAGGAGACGATCTGATGGCTGACAACAAGCTTAATGGCGCACAGGTCATTGTCGACTATCTGATCCAGGAGAAGGTGCCGCAGGTGTTCGGCCTGTGCGGCCACGGCAACATCCAGTTCATCGACGCGCTGTACGAGCGCTCCGCCGACATCAAGACCATCTCGACGCATCACGAAAGCGTCTCCGGCTTCATGGCGGACTGCTATTACCGCGTGTCGGGCAAGGCGACAGCGACCTTTACGTCGTGCGGTCCGGGTTCGGCGCAGCTGCCGATCGCGCTGGCCACCGCCTATCTCGACTCCGTGCCGTTTCTGGCGGTGACCGGCAACGTGCCGACCAGCCAGTTCAATCGCGGCGCCTTCCAGGAAATGTACCGGCAGAACCAGGCCGACTTCCCGTCGACCGTGCGCAGCATCTGCAAAAGGGTGTTCCAGCCGACGCGCGGCGAGATGGTGCCGCTCGCGGTGCGCCAGGCGTGGAAGACGATGGTGACCGGCCGCCCGGGGCCGGTGGTGTTGGACGTGCCCTACGATGTGTTCATGG
>JANMSZ010000360.1:0-2877 GCA_031389925.1 Hyphomicrobiales bacterium
AGGCATCGCCACGTACAAGCTGTTTATCTCGACGCTGCTCGACATCACCGACAACTACGATGCCGACGCCAAGATCATCCCGCCGCCCGATGTGATCCGCCACGAAGGCGACGATCCTTATCTCGTGGTGGCGGCCGACAAGGGCACCGCGACCTTCTCCGACATCGCCAACGCGATTTCCATCGAGCACGATTACTGGCTGGGCGACGCCTTCGCCTCCGGCGGCTCGGCCGGTTACGACCACAAGGTGATGGGCATCACCGCCCGCGGCGCCTGGGAATCGGTGAAGCGGCATTTCCGCGAGATGGACATCGACATCGGCACCGCACCGTTCACCTGCGTCGGCGTCGGCGACATGTCGGGCGACGTGTTCGGCAACGGCATGTTGCGCGAGGACACCACCAAATTGCTGGCGGCCTTCGACCACCGCGATATTTTCATCGATCCCGATCCGGCCCCGAAAGCGGCCTTCGCCGAGCGCCAGCGCCTGTTCGCGCTGCCGCGCTCGAGCTGGCAGGACTACAATAAAGAGCTGATTTCAAAGGGCGGCGGCGTCTATCCGCGCGTCTCCAAGGAAATCCGGCTCAGCCCCGAGGCGCAGAAATTGTTCGGCGTGCCTGAAGCCGTGACGCCGCAGCAATTGATGAAGGCGATCCTGACCGCGCAGGCCGATCTGCTGTTCTTCGGCGGTATCGGCACCTACATCCGTGCCTCGAGCGAGAGCGACGAGGCGGCCGGCGACCGCGCCAACGACGCCATTCGCATCACCGGCGCCGACGTGCGCGCCAAGGTGATCGGCGAGGGCGCCAACCTCGGCATGACCCAGCGTGGCCGTATCGAGGCGGCGCTCGGCGGCGTTCGCCTCAACACCGACGCCATCGACAATTCCGCCGGCGTCAACACCTCGGACGTCGAGGTCAATATCAAGATCGCGCTCAGCGTACCGGTGCGCGCCGGCGAGCTGACTTATGAGGCGCGCAATACGCTGCTGGCCGCGATGACCGAGGAGGTCGGCCATCTCGTGCTGCGCAACAACTATCAGCAGTCACTGGCACTCTCACTGGCGCAGCGCCGCGGCATGGAGGACTTGAGCTTCCAGCAGCGTCTGATGCAGACGCTGGAAAAGCAGGGCCATCTTGACCGCGCGGTGGAATACCTGCCCGACGAAATCTCGCTCGCCGACCGGCGCAAACGCAATCTGCCGCTGACGCGGCCCGAACTCGCGGTGTTGCTCGCCTACGCCAAGCTCACGCTCTACAACGAATTGCTCGACTCGACGGTGCCGGACGATCCCTATCTCGGCCGCGAGCTGAACCGCTATTTTCCCAAGGAAATGAGCGCGCGCTATCCGGAGGCGCTGCAGGTGCACCGGCTGCGGCGCGAAATCATCGCCACGCAACTGACGAATTCGATGATCAACCGCGGCGGCTCGACGCTGATCGTGCGCATCGCCGACCAGACCGGCGCCACGTCGCCGTCGATCGCCGCGGCCTTCGCCGCGGTGCGCCAGAGCTACGAAATGGTCGCGCTCAATACCGAGATCGACGGGCTCGACAACAAAGTGTCGGGCAAGACTCAACTCGATCTCTACGCCGCGGTTCAAGATCTATTGCTCGACAGGCTGGTCTGGTTCCTGCGCAACGTCGATCTGACGCAAGGCCTCGAGAAGATCGTCGCGCATTATCGCGACGGCACCGCCCAGTTCGTGGCCGCACTTGACACCGGTTTGTCGAAGGAAGCGGCGGACGCGCGGTCCGCGCGCGAAGCGGCGCTCATCAACGACGGCATTGCGCTCGATCTGGCGCGGCGGCTGGCCAACCTGCCGCTGCTCAAGCACGCATCGGACATCGTTATGGTCGCGCAGCGCGCGCAACGTTCGGTCGCGGATGTCACCCAGACTTATTTCGCCGCCGAAGCTTACTTCCAGCTCGATCGCATCGCGGGCGCGCTGTCGGGCATCGTCGTGTCCGATTATTTCGACCGGCTGGCGCTCGCCCGCGCGCTCGATTCGATAGGCGACGCCGAGCGGCGCATCGCCACGGCGATGGTCGGCCAAGGCGCGACCGGCGACGAAGCGGTGGCGGCGTGGGTCAAGCCGCGCCACGCCGAAGTCGAGCGCATGCGCGCCGCCATGCACGAGATCGTCAATTCCGGCATGACGCTGTCGAAGCTGTCGGTGACCGCGAGCATGCTGGGCGATCTGGCAAGGGAGTGACCTTACCCTCCCCTTGAGGGGAGGGTGAAGAGCGCGCCGCTGCAATCACCTAATGCCGGAAATGCCTGGTCCCGGTGAACACCATGGCGACGCCGTGTTCGTCGGCGGCCTTGATCACCTCGTCGTCGCGCATCGAGCCGCCGGGCTGGATCACCGCGGTGGCGCCGGCTTCGATCGCGACCAGTAGCCCATCGGCGAACGGGAAGAAGGCGTCGGACGCGACCACCGAACCTTTGGTCATCGGATATTCCAGCTTCTGCTCTTTCGCCGCGTCTTCCGCCTTGCGCGCGGCGATGCGCGCGGAATCGACGCGGCTCATCTGGCCGGAACCGATGCCGACGGTGGCAAGCTGCTTGGCATAGACGATGGTGTTCGACTTCACGTGCTTGGCGACGCGAAAGGCGAAACGCAGATCGGCCAGTTCGGCCTCGCTCGGCGCGCGCTTGGTGACGACCTTGAGCGCCATCACGTCGACCACGGCGTTGTCGCGCGATTGCACCAGCAAGCCGCCGGCCAGGGTCTTGGCCGTCATGCCGGCCGCGCGCGGATCCGGCAGGCCGCCGGCCAGCAGCAGCCGCAGGTTTTTCTTGGCGCCCACGACCGCGATCGCTTCGCCGGTCGCATCCGGCGCGATGATCACCTCGGTGAAGATCTCGGTGACG
>JANMSZ010000376.1:0-2827 GCA_031389925.1 Hyphomicrobiales bacterium
CGCTCGACGACGACATGATGAACGAGGCGACCGAAGTTCGCCGCGCGGTCAATCCGCATGAAGTGCTGCTGGTCGCCGACGCGCTGACCGGCCAGGACGCCGTCAATCTGGCGCGCGCTTTCGACGAGCGCGTCGGCCTCACCGGCATCGTGCTCACCCGCGTCGACGGCGATGGCCGCGGCGGCGCAGCTCTCTCGATGCGCGCCGTCACCAACAAGCCGATCAAGCTGCTCGGCACCGGCGAAAAGCTCGACGCGCTGGAGGAGTTCGATCCGGCACGCATCGCCGGCCGCATTCTCGGCATGGGCGACATCGTCGCGCTGGTCGAAAAGGCCGCCGCCAATATCGACGCCGAGAAAGCCGCGCGCACCGCCGAGCGCATGCGCAAGGGCGCCTTCGATCTCAGCGACATGCGCGAGCAGCTCACGCAGATGGCGGCGATGGGCGGCATGAGTGGCTTGATGAGCATGATGCCGGGCGTCGCCAAGATGAAGACGCAGATCGCCAATGCCGGCATCGACGACAAGGTGCTCAAGCGCCAGGTCGCGATCATCGATTCGATGACGGCGCAGGAACGCCGCAACCCGGACATTCTGAAAAACAGCCGCAAGAAGCGCATCGCCGCCGGCTCCGGCACCACGCCGGAAGCGATCAACAAATTGCTGAAGATGCACCGCGGCATGGCCGACATGATGAAGGCCATGGGTTCGGGCAAGCGGAGCCCGCTTGCGGGCTTGGGCCAGATGATGGGCTTTGGCGGCGGCGCTGCGCCGACACCGGAACAGATGGCCGAGCTCGCCAAGAAAATGCCGGGCGGCCAGCTTCCCGCTGGGATGCCGGGCGCGGGCGGCGGCAATTCTAATAACTTGCCGCCGACCATGCCGAAACTACCGCCGAATTTCCCCGGCTTGCCCGGATTGGGCAACGCCGGAAAATTTTCCGGACTGCCGGGTCTCCCCGGCGCCGGGAAGAAGAAATGAGATCACGCGAAACACTTCACCGAATAAATCTTCATCTGAAAGGAAACTAAAATGTCTCTCGTTATTCGTCTCGCCCGCGCCGGCACCAAGAAACGTCCAGTCTATCATATTGTCGTTGCGGACAGCCGCTCGCCGCGCGACGGCCGCTTCATCGAGCGTCTCGGCTTTTTCAATCCGCTGATGCCGAAGGAAAAGACCGAGCGCCTCAAGTTCGATATCGAAAAGGCGCAGGCCTGGATGAAGAAGGGCGCGCAGCCGTCCGACCGCGTGACGCGCTTCCTCGACGCCGCCGGCGTCCTCAAGCGCGAGAAGCACAACAATCCGGAAAAGGCGATCCCGCGCAAGGAACGCAAGGCCGCCAAGGAAGAGGCACTCAAGGCCAAGGAAGCCGGCGCCGCCGCCGCCAAGACCGCCGCGCAGGACAAGGTCAACGAGAAGGCCGCGGCCGACAAGGCGGCCAAGGCTGCCGCCGACGCGCCGGCGGCGAGCTAACGCTCGCTGGGCCTCGCCAAAATGGCTGAGCCATGACCGGCCGCATCCGCGTCGCCCGTATCGGTGCCGCGCACGGCGTTCGCGGCGAGGTCAAGCTATGGCCGTTCACCCAAGACCCGATGGCGGTCGCGGATTACGGCCCTTTGGAAACCGAAGACGGCGCGCGGCGTTTTGAAATCGAAACGCTGCGCGCGGCGAAAGACCATCTGGTCGCGCGGCTCAAAGGCGTTGGTGACCGCGACGCGGCGTCGAGCCTGCGCAACACCGACTTGTTCATTTCTCGTGAGAAACTTCCAAAGATCGACGAGGAAGACACTTACTATCACGCCGACTTGGTCGGCATGTTGGCGGTGACGCCCGAGGGCGTACCGCTCGGCAATGTCACCGCGATCCATAATTTCGGCGCCGGCGATCTGATCGAGATCGCGACCACCGCCGGCGGCGAGCCGCTGCTGCTGCCGTTCACCGAAACGGTGGTGCCGAACATCGATACGGCGCTGCGGCAAATTACTATCGTACTGCCTTCCGTGATCGAGTAGCCGTCATGTGGCGCGCATCGATCCTCACCCTCTTCCCTGAGATGTTTCCCGGCCCGCTCGGCATCAGCCTGGCCGGCAAGGCGCTGGCCTCCGGCATCTGGTCGCTGGACGCCATCGACATCCGCGGCCACGCCACCGACAAACACGGCACCGTCGATGACACGCCGGCCGGCGGCGGCCCCGGCATGGTGATGAAGGCCGACGTTTTGGCCCGCGCCATCGACGCTATTCCGTCCGATCCGCGACCGCGGCTGCTGATGAGCCCGCGCGGCACGCCGTTGCGGCAGGAACGCGCGGCGCAACTGGCCGCCGGTCCCGGCTGCGTCATTGTCTGTGCCCGCTTCGAGGGCGTCGACGAACGGCTGATCGCGGCGCGCGGCCTTGAGGAGGTCTCGCTCGGCGACTTCGTGTTGTCCGGCGGTGAGATCGCCGCGCTCGGGCTGCTCGACGCCTGCGTCCGGCTGCTGCCGGGGGTCATGGGCAAGGAGGCTTCCGGCGTCGAGGAAAGCTTCGCCGACGGGCTGCTGGAATACCCCCAGTACACCAGGCCGGCAGTGTTCGAGGGCGAGCCGATCCCCGACATCCTGACGTCCGGCGACCACGCCAAGGTCGCCCAGTGGCGGCGGGCCGAGGCCGAGCGGATTACCAAGGAGCGCCGGCCGGACCTCTGGGCCGCCTATCAGGCCCGAAAAGGCCCGGAAAAAGGGCCTAAAAGCCGAGGGTGACAAGGCCAAACATATGGTCTAGAAGCTCGCCAACCCATTCAAGACCAGACATGACCGCGCGCCGGTTGCTGGCGCTGCCGACGGAGAATTC
>JANMSZ010000394.1:0-3620 GCA_031389925.1 Hyphomicrobiales bacterium
AAACCTAGCCGATCGCGGCAGCGAGCGCGAGGGGCGGCGCTTCTTCACCTCCCCGTCATGGCCGGGCTTGACCCGGCCATCCACGTCTTACTTTATGGGCATGTCCAAGACGTGGATGCCCGCGACAAGCGCGGGCATGACGAAAGGACTGACCAATGCCGCACTACATCGCCCTGATCCACAAGGACGCCGACAGCGGTTACGGCGTGTCGTTTCCCGATGTGCCGGGCGTGATCACCGGCGGCGATACGATCGACGAGGCGATCCAGCAAGCGTCGGAAGTATTGGAATTTGCCGCCGAGGATTGGGAAAACCGCGACGGCAGCAAGACATTTCCGGCGCCGCGCACGATTGACGAACTGCGGACCGACACTGAATTTCAGGCGAGTGCGGCGGACGCCGTCGTCGTCGCCGTGCCGTTCCGGGCCAAAGCGGAAGCAGCCGAGTAAGCAGCCTCTATTAGCCGCCCGGGCGAGTGCCTTTTGACCTCTCTCAAGGACGCATCGGCGCCGCCGTATATATTGAGCGCATGACCGGCCAACCCTCCACCAGCCCCATCGCCTTGAAGCGCCAGCTCGGCCTGCCGTTGCTGGTGCTCTACGGCGTCGGCATCACCATCGGCGCCGGCATCTACGTGCTGATCGGCGCCGTCGCCGGCCATGCCGGCCGTTACGCGCCGTGGTCGTTCCTGCTCGCGGCGCTGGCGATGGCCTTCACCGTCGGCTCCTACGCCGAACTCAGTACGCGCTTTCCGGTCAGCGCCGGCGAAGCGGCTTATATGCGGGCGGCGTTCAAGTCGCGGCTCGCCTCCACAGTCACCGGCCTGATGAGCATTTTCATCGGCATCGTGTCGTCCGCCACCGTGGCGCTCGGCGCCGCGGGCTACATCGCGCAGTTTATCGATTGGCCGCAGGCCGCGATCGTCATTCTGGTGGTGACCGTGCTCGGCGCCGTGGCCTGCTGGGGCATTCTTGAATCGGTGCTGCTGGCGAGTCTGTTCACGCTGGTCGAGGCCGGCGGGCTGGTCGCCATAATTGCCGCTGCCGCCTATGCCGATCTGCCGTTCGCGCAAGCCTTGCTCACGCCGCCGCCGCTGTCGGCCGCCGTACTGTCAGGCATGGCCTATGCGAGCCTGCTGGCGTTCTTCGCGTTCATCGGATTTGAAGACCTCGTCAATATCGTCGAGGAAACCAAGGTGCCGCACCGCGATCTGCCGCGCGCTTTGGTGCTGACGCTGCTGATCTCCAGCGTGCTTTATCTGATGGTGGCGGCGGTCGCGGTCACCGCGGTGCCGGTGGCAGAGCTCGCCGCGTCGCCGGCGCCGCTGAGCCTGGTGTTCCGCGCGCTTACCGATGTCAGCCCGGCGACCATCAACCTGATCGCCATCGTCGCCACGCTCAACACCATCCTCGCGCAGATCACGATGGCCGCGCGCGTCGTCTACGGTATGGCGCGCCAAGGCGACCTGCCCCGCAGCCTCAGTCATGTGCATGCGCGGACCGCGACGCCGGTGATCGCCACGGTTCTGATCGCGGCGGTCACGCTGGCGCTGGCATTGCTGGTTCCGTTCGAGCGTCTGGCCGAAAGCACGTCGCTGGCGACGCTCGCGGTGTTTGCATTGGTCAATCTATCGCTGTTGCGCTTGCACCATGGCAAGGTTCACAGCCCGGGTCCGCATGTGCGCGTGCCGCGCTGGGTGCCGGCGGCCGGCCTTGCGACCTGTCTGACGATGATGGCGGCGGCGCTGCTCGGCTAGCTTACCTTCGCCTTCAGCGGCTGCAGATCGAAGCCGATCGAAAACACCGTCGCGCCTTTGGCGTCGATCACCGACATCGACCAGCCCGACAGATCCTGGATGGTGGGATGGCACATCGCGGCCTTGAGTTCGCGCACCTGTTTGGTGGCGTGCAAGCGCGCGGCCGCCATCCCACTCAACTCGACGCCGGAGCCATCGGTGAATTGGCGCTTCCCATCGCTGAAATGGAAAAAGTAGCGAGGCACGCGGCGACCCTCTCGAGCACGAGGTTTTCCGTGCGCTAGCAAAGCGCGATGACAACGCGATAACCAGCTACTTATAGTTGTCTATGTGGAATCCTACCGCCCAGGGCGAAGCCGCAATAACTTCACTTGCTCGCGCTGTTATTTGCGCTGTCGAAACGCGTGCGCGCTTCCTGGATGTCGGGCCGGTGCGTGCGCGCCCACAAACCAAGCCCGCTGACCGGCTCCAATAGCGAGCGGCCGAGATCGGTCAATTCGTAATCCACCCGCGGCGGCACGGTCGGAAACACCGTGCGCGTTACCAGCCCGTCGCGCTCCAGCCCGCGCAAGGTCAGCGTCAGCATGCGTTGAGAAATGCTGCCGAGCGCGCGGCGCAATTCGTTGAATCGCTTGGACCCGTCACCCAAAGTCGAGACCACCAGCACGGTCCATTTGTCGCCAACCCGCGAGAGAACCTCGCTCACGGCCCGGCAGTCTTCGGGCACATGGAGGGTACCGGGTATGGCGCGTGTGCCTTCTTGTGCAGTTTTGTCGGTCATCTATCTAGCCTCAGTATTCATTCGTAACCACTAACTAGAGGCTCACATGACCAAATTCAAGCTCGGCATCGTCGTCGGCAGCAACCGCAAAGAGTCCATCAACCGCAAGCTGGCGCAGGCTTTGGCCAAGCTCGGCGGCGGCGCTTTCGAGCCCACCTTCATCCGCATCGACGACCTGCCACTCTATAACCAGGATCTCGAAGCCGACCTGCCCGGGGAGGTATCGCGCTTCAAGAAGCATATTGAGGAGTCCGACGCCCTGCTCTTCGTCACGCCCGAGCACAGCCGCTCGATCCCGGCGGTGCTCAAGAACGCGATCGATTGGGGTATGCGGCCGTGGGGCAAGACTTCGTGGCCGAACAAGCCCGCCGCCGTCACCGGCACCTCGCCCGGCGCCATCGGCTCGGCGATCGTGCAGCAGCACCTGAAGTCGGTGCTCGGCGCGCAGGGCCTGCATCTGATGGGCGGCGAAGCCTACATTACGTTCAAGCCCGATTTGGTCGATGCCGACCACAATGTCACCGACGAGAGCGTGCGCAAATTCTTGCAGGCCTTCGTCGATCAATTCGTCGGCTTTGCGGCCAGGTTCACCGAGCGGCCCGCGGTCCGCGCGGTCGCTTAAAGGAGGCAGATCCTCATGTCCATCCGTCCCGTCAAAAGCATCGTGCAATCCAAGCCCACGATGGAAGGCGCCGGCGTCAAGTTGCGCCGCGCCTTCGGTTTCGGCGACACCGCCGAGACCGATCCCTTCCTGCTGCTCGATGACTTCCGCAACGACCGGCCGCAGGACTATCTCGCCGGCTTTCCGTGGCACCCGCACCGCGGCATCGAAACGATCACCTACGTGCTCAACGGCACCGTCGACCACGGCGACAGCCTCGGCAATCGCGGCACGCTCGGCGCGGGCGACGTGCAATGGATGACGGCCGGCCGCGGCATCATGCATCAGGAAATGCCGCAAGGTGACGCGCAAGGCCGCATGCACGGCTTCCAGCTCTGGGCCAATCTGCCGTCGTCATTGAAAATGACGGCGCCGCGCTATCAGGACATCGCAGGCGCGGCGATCCCGGAGATCACCGACGA
>JANMSZ010000412.1:0-1765 GCA_031389925.1 Hyphomicrobiales bacterium
GTGTAGCCGACCACGGCGTCGATCTTGGCGTCCTTGATCAGTTTGAGCACCGTGGCCGACTCCGCCAAGTTGGTCGCCAGCGGTTTTTCGATCAGCATCGGCAGGCCGCGCTCGATCGCCGCCATGATCGGCGCGACATGCAGGTGCTCGTCGGTAGCGATGATGACCGCGGTCGTTTCCGGCCGGTTGATCAGTTCGACATGGCTCTGCGTCACGAAGTCGGCGCTGATCTTGGGACCGACTTCGCCGGCGCGATTCGGATTGCGCTCGGCCAGCCCGATCCATTCGACGGAAGGGTGCCGCGCCGCGACTTCGCCGCGGAACAGGCCGACGCGTCCGCCGCCGATGATCGCAAGGCCGACGCCTTTGGAATTATTCTTCATCCCGGATTGGCTCCTGACCGGTTCTTTTGCTTGAATTCCGCGATTGCGGAAATCGTTTCGTTGGTCAACGGCAGATCGACCGGCTCGTTGCGGTCGGCCGACAGATCGGCCGCGCTGTAGGTTTCCATCACGCGCCGCGCGCTCTCCGGCGTCACCATCACAGCAGTGTTGCGGATGCAGGCTTCCAGGAAGTGGATGGTCTCCGGCCCCATGCCGCCAGCGAACACTTCGCCGACCTGCTCGCCCGGCATGGTCGACATCGGGAACACCTGGCCTTCTTTCATGGTGTTGAGCCAGTTGTCGCGCTGGGTGTCGTCGAGCACCAGCGCGCCTTCGGTACCGGTGATCTCGATCCAGGTCGAGCAGTAGTTCGGATAGCTCACCGGGAAATTCCAGCCGCCGCCGATCATCACCACCACGCCGTTGTCCATGGTGACCGTGGTGAACATAACGTCATGCGAACCGTTGACCGGCTTCATGTAGCCGAAGGCGCCCTGGCTGTAGACGCGCACGGGCTTGGCCGGCTCCAAGAGCCAGAACACGAAATCGAGATCGTGGGTCGATTCCATCACCACCGGTGACAGCCGTACGCGGCCGGCGATCTTCTTGCCGAGGCTGCGCGACAGGTTGCGGCTGACCAGCACCGACACGACGTCGCCGAGCGTGCCGTCGGTGATCTTCTTCTTGGCGTAGGCGATCTTGGTGTTGAAGCGCTGCGAATAGCCGATGGTGAATTTCAAATTGTTTTGCTTGGCGATGTGGATCAGTTCGTCGGCTTCCCACAGTTCGAGCGCGATCGGCTTTTCCAGCATCACGTTCTTGCCGGACTTCAGGCAGTCTTTGGCGATCGGATAATGGTTGGTTTCCGGCGTGGTCGAAATATAGACCACCGAGATGTTCGGATTATCGATGATGTCCTGATAGTTGGCGGTGGCCGTCGCCGGCTTGCACAGCGCCTTCATCTCGGCCAACCGGTCCGGCTTGATGTCGCACAGGTGCAGTTTGTCGACCAGCGCCGTGCGCGACAGCGTTTCCGCCCGCGTACCGCCGACCCATCCGACCCCGATCACTGCCGCTTCAACTGTTTTCACCGTGCACGTCCTCTATGTCGCGAAATCCGCTTGAAATCGTTGATTGCGTTGCGGCCGGACGGCCGCGCGGCGGCACACTAGCCCACGCGTGAAGGCACTGGAAGAGCATGATTATTTCAACCAGCGAAAGCGGTCTGGCCGACCCCGAACACCTGCGCCGCGAACTGCGGATAGACCTCGGCAAGCTGCGGCGCCACCGTCTCGCGCAACAGCCTGAGGGTTTCCGGCGAGGGCGCCGGCGTTTCCGGAACGGTCTCGGCGCGGTCGAATTCGAAGCCGGTATTCTCGACC
>JANMSZ010000419.1:0-2073 GCA_031389925.1 Hyphomicrobiales bacterium
GCAGCAGCAGACCTCGGACGCCGAGGTGGCGCTGCAGCGGCTCGAGAGCGAAGACACCGAACTGAAGGAAGAGATCAAGTCGCGCGTCGAAAAGCGCAGCGGCGTCGATGAACGGGTCTCCGAGGCCGAGGTGACGCTGGCATCGGCCGAGCGGCTGTTCGCCGAACTGACCACCGTGCTCGCCGACCTCACCGCCAAGCGCAACCAGCTCGAAGGCAATGTGCGGACCCATCGCGACCGGCTGGCGCGGCTCGATCAGGAGATCGCCAACGTCGCCAGCGAAGAGCAGAAGCTCGCGCAGGAAACCAGCGGGTTCGGGGACCTCACAGAACTCGCCGGCATCATGGAGACCGCGCAGCAAAGTCTCGCGGAATCCGAAGCCATGGCGCAGGCCAACGAGTCCGGTCATGTCGACGCCCGCGCCAGGCTGGAAGCCGCCCGCGCGCCGCTCAACGAGGCAGACAAGCGCGTGCAGCGGCTCGAGACCGAAGCGCGCACGATCTCGAAACTGGTCAACAGCGAAACCAAGAACCTGTGGCCGCCGATCATCGACGGCGTCACCGTCGCCAAGGGATACGAGAAGGCGATCGGTGCCGCGCTCGGCGACGATCTCGACGCGCCGGTCGACCCTTCAGCGCCGATGCGCTGGACCAATTCCGGCGTCACCGAGGGCGATCCCGCGCTGCCCGAGGGCGTCGAGCCGCTCGCCGCGCATGTCGATGCGCCGCCCGAGCTGGCGCGCCGCCTCGCCCAGATCGGCGTCGTGCCGAAAGAGCGCGGCGCGGAACTGGTGTCGCAGCTGAAGACCGGCCAGCGGCTGGTGTCGCCGGAAGGCGACGTCTGGCGCTGGGACGGCTTTGTCGCCGCAGCCCATGCGCCGACCGGTGCTGCGCGGCGGCTCGCCGAGCGCGCCCGGCTGGTCGATATCGAGAACGAGCTCGAGCAGGCCCGCATCGACGCCTCATCCAAGCGTCAACAGCTGGAATCCGCCGAGACCGCGCTGAAGGCGGCCTCCTCCGCCGAGGGCTCCGCGCGCGAAGCCTGGCGCGCCGCCCAGCGCGAGGCCGATGCCGCGCGCGAGCGCCATGCCAATACCGAGCGCGAGATCAACCGCCACGCCGCGCGAAAATCGGCACTGACCGAAGCGCACAGCCGCCTCAGCGCCGACCGCGCCGAGGCCGAAAGCGCGCATGAAAGCGCTACTACTGCGCTCGACGAATTGCCGCCCAGCCTCGATACCGAAACCAGGTTGGCCGCCGTTCGCAGCGACATCGAAGGCCACCGCCGCTTCGCAGCACAAGTCCGGGCCGAAGCCCAGGCGCTGGCGCGCGAGGCGGAACTCGCCGACCGCCGCCTGCAGGCCATCATTGCCGAACGCAACCAGTGGCAGGAGCGCAAGGCCGGTGCGGCCACACACATCTCCACCATCGAAGAACGCATCACCGAGGTCACCGCCGAGCGCGCCGAACTCGACAATGCCCCGGCTCTGTTCGCGGAAAAGCGCCGCGCCATCATCAGCGAAATCGAAGCGGCCGAATCCGCCCGCCAGGTTGCCGCCGACGCCTTGGCCACGGCCGAGAACGCGATGGCGGAAACCGACCGTGCGGCGAAGATTTCGCTGGAGGCACTGTCCAGCGCGCGCGAGGCTACCGCCCGCGCCGAGGAGCGCATGGAAGGCGCGCGACGCCGCTTGGCCGATATCGAGCGCGAAATCCACGACATGCTGGAGGTCGAGCCGCACGCCGTGGCGGGCCTCGCCGAGATCGAGCCGGGCGCCGACCTGCCGCCGCTCACCGAGATCGAGGAAAACCTCGAAAAGCTGCGCCGCGACCGCGAGCGGCTCGGCGCGGTCAATCTGCGCGCCGAGGAAGAACTGCGCGAGGTCGAGGCCCAGCATACCGCGCTGACCACCGAGCGCGACGATCTGGTCGAAGCCATCAAGCGGCTGCGCCAGGGCATCCAGAGCCTCAACCGCGAGGCGCGCGAGCGGCTGTTGACCTCGTTCGAAATCGTCAACGGCCATTTCAAGCGGCTGTTCACAGAATTGTTCGGCGGCGGCGAAGCCGCCCTGCA
>JANMSZ010000427.1:0-2201 GCA_031389925.1 Hyphomicrobiales bacterium
GCCTGCCGGTCGAAACACCGGGCGTAAGACCTTAGTCTTGTTTGCGCATGATCTTATCCGAAAACCGGTTCCCACTTTTCGGGATCATGCGCTAGAATCTTGGACGGAATCCGGACGCGGTCTTGTCGATGAAGCCGGCGAAGGGCGCACCGACATGGCTCGGAAACACCATCGCGCCGGTGGCGGCGCAATCCTCGAACACGCGGCGGCGGCTGACACGCGCTTCATTGGCATCCGAGTTCTTAGGAAAATTCCAATCCGGATGAATTATCTGCAACAGGTGATGAAACACGTCGCCGGTGATCATCGCCTGGCTGCTGCCGAAATTCATCTTGAACACGAAATGCCCGGGCGAGTGGCCGCCCGCCGGCAGGATGTCGATGAACTCGTTGAGCTTGTGCGGCCCGATGACGAGATCGGCGCGCCCGGCCTCCACCACAGGGACCACGCATTCGCGGAACGTGCCGAATTCGGCCGGCGCGGTCGCCGGGTCGGCGTCGATCTTCTGGAAATAATCGAAATCGACTTTGGAAAACACGTAGCGCGCGTTGGGAAACGTCGGCACCCATTTGCCGTCGCGCAATTGCGTGTTCCAGCCGAGATGGTCGTGGTGCAGATGCGTGCACATGACCATGTCGATTTCGGCGGGCCGGGCGCCGGCCGCCGCGAGGCGGTCGAGCCACGGTTCATTGAGCATGTTCCAATGCGGGCGCGCCGGCCGCGGCTTGTTGTTGCCGCAGCAGCAATCGATCAGGATCTTTTTGCCGTCGACCTGGAGCAGCCAGCTATGGACGCTGAGCTTCATCTTCTTGCTGGCGATTTCGTAGTGGTCCGGCGCCAGCCAATGACCGTGCTCCTTCAGGTCGGCTTCCGAGAACTCCGGAAAAATATCGGTGATCGGATAGACCGGCAGATAGGTTTCCTCGATCCGGGTGATCGTTGCCTTGCCGACCTTGAAGACTGACATCGTGTCCCACCTAGTGTTGAGGAATTATACCAGAGCCCTTTGAACCCCAGAAAGTGAACCGCCCGTCGACCTTCACCAACGCGTTTTTGCCCAAGTAGGGGCGAGCATCAGCTACTTCGTACCGTAGGCGCGGTCACCGGCGTCACCGAGGCCGGGGACAATGTAGGCGTGCTCGTCCAGCTTCTCGTCGATCGCGGCGGTCCAGATCGGGACGTCGGGATGATGGCCGCGTAGCCGTTCGATGCCTTCCGGTGACGCGAGCAGGCAGACGAAACGAATCTCCTTGGCGCCGCGCTCCTTGATGCGGTCGATTGCCGCCACGGCCGTGTTTCCGGTCGCCAGCATCGGGTCGATGATGACGACCAGACGTTCGTCGAGATTGACCGGCGCCTTGAAGAAATACTCGACGGCATCGAAAGTCACCGGGTCGCGATAGAGCCCGATATGCGCGATGCGCGCCGACGGCACCAGTGTGATCATGCCCTCGACGAATGAAAGGCCCGCGCGCAGGATCGGCGCGAACACCAGTTTCTTGCCGGCGATCTCCTTGCCGATCATCGCGGCGACCGGCGTTTCGATCTGTACGTCGGTGAGCGGCAGATCGCGCGTCACTTCGTAGCAAAGCAGGGTGCCGATCTCGTTCAGCAGTTCGCGGAACGACTTGGTTGAACGCTTCTTGTCGCGGATCAGCGTGAGCTTGTGCTGCACCAGCGGGTGATCGACGACAGTGACGCCTTCCATAACTAACCCCTTTTCTTTCTAGAAAACCGTGCCGTCGCTGATGACCTTGATGGGCGGCGAGCCGTCGTCGCGGCGCTCGCGAGCGAGCAGGCGGCCGGTGGCCCAGGTGCCGCCTTCCAGAATCTTCGCCAGCGGCAGCGTGTCCGCGTCCATGTTCAATTTCTTGCGGATCGCAACGGCAAGCCGGTCGAGCAGGGCGACGGTCAGCGCCCGCCATTCGACCACGAGTTCCGAGGCGACATCGTGCTGGCGTTCGGCCTGACCGGAATCGCGCAACACTAGCACGCCGGCATCGACGAACAGCCCGCCATTGCGATACTCGGCCAGGCCGGTGAGGCCGTCGATGTCGCTGACGGCAAGGCCCGCCTGTTGCAGCGGCTCGATCAGCGAGTAGGCCAGCCATTGCGATAATTTGTGCAACGGGACGAGGCCGCTGGTGGCGTCGGTCGTCGTCATGGCCGAGTGCCGCCAGCAATCGCCCAACGGGATGCCG
>JANMSZ010000509.1:0-1894 GCA_031389925.1 Hyphomicrobiales bacterium
CGCCAGATGATCGCGCAGCAGGTGTCGATGACATCGTCTTACGCGCCGGCCCCGCAGAGCGGCGCGCAACAAACCTGGTCCGCCATTCGTCCGGCCGGCATCTACTGAGTTCTTACTGTCTGAGCCTCCCCCAAACTTTGCCCGGCCCGAAAGGCCGGGCTTTTTCTTGGCCGGGATGGCCATTGCCCGCTCCTATTCTGGACTGTATAGTCCATAATTGTGACGAGTAGCGATTGCCATGGCCCGACCCCGCGAATTCGACGTCGATACCGCGCTTGAACGGGCGCTGGATGTGCTGTGGTCGAAGGGCTACGAGGCCACCTCGCTCGACGATCTTTGCGAAGCGACCGATCTCAGCCGATCGAGCCTGTACGCCACCTTCGGCAGCAAACAAAAACTGTTATTGCGGTCGGTCGAGCGCTACGTCGAACGGCGGACGCCCAATATCGCCGCAATCCTGGCGCGGCCCCTGCCGATCCGCGACGCCTTCGCCGCGTTGCTTGAGGAATTCATCGATCAGATTGTCGCCGGCCCCGGCCGGCGTGGCTGCTTTCTCGGAAATTGCGCCGCCGAATTGCCGCGTAGCGATCGTGTGGCCCTGGCGCAGGTCCGACAGGGCCTCAAATGCACGCAGGCGATTTTTCGCGACGCGCTGGCACGGGCTAAGACGCGCGGCGAGTTGCCGGCGGACGCCGATGTGGACGCGTTGGCCGGTTTTCTCACGGCCGCCATTCAGGGGCTCCGCCTGGTCGGCAAAGTAAATCCAAATCGCGCCGCCCTCAAAGATATAGCGAAAACGATACTGCAATGCCTTGGGGAGCAACCGCTGCCTCGGGCCGCCGTTAAGTCGCTCAAGCAAGGACACCGAACATGACCGTCAAACCGCGACAGCCTGCGCCGGCGCTTAAGGTCAAACTGCTTGACGGCGGTACCTGGAATCTCGGCGACGCCAAGCCGCCGATGTTTGAAATGATCGTGGTCTACCGCGGCCTGCACTGCCCGATCTGCAAGACCTATCTGGGCGAACTCGAAGCCAAGCTGCCGGAGTTCGCCAAGCGGGGCGTCGAGGTCATCGCCATCAGCACGGACAGCCAGGATCGCGCCGAACGCGCGAAGGCCGAATGGGGCTTGAACAATCTTCGCGTCGGATACGATCTCTCGATCGCCAATGCGCGCGAATGGGAATTGTTCATTTCGACAGCCATCCGCGAAGGCGAGCCGCCGGAATTCAGCGAGCCTGGGCTGTTTCTGACTAAGCCGGATGGCACGCTGTTCTTCGCCGCGCGCGGCAGCGCGCCGTGGGGCCGTCCGCCGCTCGATCAAATGCTGCGCGGTATCGATGTCGCGACCGAACGCAAGATGCCGGCGCGGGGCGAAGCCTAACGAAAACAACCAACAAATTTGCAGGGAAGAAACATCATGGATCAGAGAACCCGACCCGCTCCGCGTCTTGCTCCGCTTCCGCCGGACCATACACCCGAATTGAAAGAGCAGTTCGAAACGGCGCGCAAGCGCATGGGCTTTGTTCCGAACAGCATGCTGATCATGCAGCGAAATGCGAAAATGGTGCGAGGCTATGCCCTACTAAGCGCCGCGATCTGGGATCCAGAGGGCAAGGTCGATCTTAAATTAAGACGCCTCATTTCGCACGTGGCGAGTCGCTCCGCGGGCTGCAAATACTGCATGGCGCATACGGCGGAAGGCGCGTCGAAACTGGGCGTCGAACAGCAGAAGCTGGACGCGGTCTGGAGCTACCAGACCAGTCCGCTGTTCAATGCCGCCGAACGGGCCGCGCTCGATGTCGCCGTCGCCGCCGGATGCGTGCCGAACGCCGTCACCGACGAAATGTTCACGGAACTGCGCAAGCACTGGAGCGACGAGCAGGTCGTCGACA
>JANMSZ010000526.1:0-2390 GCA_031389925.1 Hyphomicrobiales bacterium
GGTGGGAAAACCACAGATCCGAACGGGGCGATTCTAACTATCGGTTCGCAGCCTTTTGGTAAATTTTTACTGGTAATTCTTGCTGTCGGACTTGCCGGATACGCCTTATGGCGGTTTATTGAAGGCATAGCCAACACTGAACATGAAAATTCTGATTTTGGCGGTTGGTTTAAACGCCTGAGTTATATTTTTGTTGGTTTTATTAATGCCGGTTTTGCTTATGCGGCGGTAAGGTTACTATTGCATAGCGGCGGGGGTGGGGGCAATTCAGCGTGAAATGAATTGAGCGGCGGAGATGTTGGGCGATCAGGTTCACCCCACCCCCCCGCGCGTTGCGCGTCGACCCTCCCCCACCAGGGGAGGGTGAAGATAACGCCGCCGTGGGCAGCGTTGCTTTGGCTTCCGAGAACGCCCAGTCGAGCCAGGGCATCAGCGCCTCGATATCGCTGGTGTCGACGGTGGCGCCGCACCAAATGCGCAGGCCCGGCGGCGCATCGCGGTAATAGGCGATGTCGTAGGCGACGCCTTCCTTTTCCAAGAGACCCGCGAGGGTCTTGGCGAAAGCCGCCTGATCGTCAGCCGACAGCCGTGTCACCGCGGGGTCCGACACGACGAGGCACACCGACGTGTTCGAGCGTTCGCTGGCGTTCTTAGCGAGATGGCCGACCCACGGCGTCACCGCGACCCAATCGGCGATCACCTTGGCGTTGGCGTCGGAGCGCGCGACCGTGGCGTTAAGACCGCCGATCGATTTCGCCCAGGACAGCGTGTCGAGATAATCCTCGACGCACAGCATCGACGGCGTGTTGATGGTCTCGCCGGTGAAGATGCCTTCGTTGAGCTTGCCGCCTTTGGTCATGCGGAAGATCTTCGGCAGCGGCCAGGCCGGCTTGTAGCTTTCGAGCCGCGCCACCGCGCGCGGGCTGAGAATCAGCATGCCGTGCGCGCCCTCGCCGCCCAGCGCCTTCTGCCAGGAGAAGGTGACGACATCGAGCTTGGCGAAATCCAACCGCTGCGCGAAGGCCGCCGACGTTGCGTCGCATATTGTCAAACCTTCACGCTTGGCGTCGATCCAGTCGCCGTTCGACACGCGCACACCGGAGGTGGTGCCGTTCCAGGTGAAAACCACGTCGGTCTTAAAATCGACTTTGGTGAGGTCAGGCAACTCGCCATACGGCGCCTTGAGCACCGTGACGTCTTTCAGCTTCAATTGTTTCTCGACGTCGGTGACCCAGCCTTCGCCGAAGGATTCCCAGGTCAACATGGTGACGGGCCGCGCACCGAGCAGCGACCACAGCGCCATCTCGACCGCGCCGGTATCGGACGCCGGCACGATGCCGATGCGATAGTCGGCGGGAACGCCGAGGATTTCACGGGTCAGGTCGATGGCGCGCTTGAGCTTCGCCTTGCCGATCTTGGATCGGTGCGAGCGTGCCAGAACTGCGTCGGTGAGGGCTTGGAGGCTCCAGCCGGGGCGCTTGGCGCAGGGGCCGGACGAGAAGTGCGGTATTGCCGGCCGCACGCCGGGCTTCGTCGCTGTCATAGTCTATCCTTCCAGATAGAAAGCCTCCCGTTGGGGGGAGGTGTCCCACTGGCGGAGATATGCGACTTGGGCTTCCGGGTCAACTCCGGCGATGTGGGAAAAAAGGATAAGGCGGCAACGCCGCCGCGGCCGCTAGGTGGCCTTGGCCATGGCCTTTTCGATCGACTGCAACAGCTCGGTGTCGCGAAACGGCTTCTTGAGACAAATGACGTCGGCGAGAGCGGGCGCCATCGGGAAAAAATCGAGCGCGGTCCGCCCCGACGCCGTGAGCAGCACGCCCGATATCGCCACGATCGGCAACTTTTCGTCGCGCAAGCGCAGCATCTGGATGATCTTCGTGCCGTCGATGCCCGGCATATAAATATCGACGATCGCAATATCGAACTGCAACGCCGTCAATTCTTTCAGGCCGGCAATGCCGTTTTCGACGGCAACGACATCGAACCCCTTGTTCTTCAGCACAAGCGAAATCATGGCCCGCACCGGAGCCTGGTCGTCGATCACGAGCGCGCGCAGCATCGGCGTTTCTGCAACGTCCGGCATTCTGCTCTTCCCATGTGCTAACAGCGGTACTCCCCCACCCCAAAACGAGCAATTAATCGGGCGGCGGTTAATCCGAACGTCGTGAACGGGAAAACAATTTAACGATTGGGTGCGCGGGGCGCGCCCTATTACCAGGGTACGGCAGCGGTACGTTTGCACCGCGGTGCAAAACCGGCGCCAGCGGATGAATTCAAGCTAAGCCTTCGATATAACGAATCAATGGACGATTACCTCATCGTCGGCTCGGGCTTGACGGGAGCCGTGATCGCGCGCGCGCTGAGCGATGCGGGACATTCCGTGCTGG
>JANMSZ010000141.1:0-3528 GCA_031389925.1 Hyphomicrobiales bacterium
AGTGTCGCGATGTCGACGTTCGGGTCGGACAGCGGGCCGAGCGCGGCGCGGATATCGGCCGGATCGATGGTCGGCAGGTCGCCCTGGACGTTGACCACGAGGTCGATGCGGTGCTCGGGGTCGAGCGCCTCCAGCGCCTCGTAGATACGGTCGGAGCCGGACACGTGGTCGCCGCGGGTCATCACCGCGCGGCCGCCGGACTTTTCCACCGCCGTCTGGATAGCCTCGGAATCGGTCGCCACCACCGCCTCGCCGATGCCGGCGGCTTCCGCGCGACGCAGCACGTGGACGATCATCGGCAAGCCGTTGATATCGATGAGCGGTTTGCCGGGCAGGCGGGTCGAGGCCATGCGGGCCGGGATGAGGATGATGGTGTTGGGCATTGGTTCGGACTGCGGTTAAGGCCGCTGGACAAGATGACGACTTATGTCGATGTCCCCGTGGCGCTTATACGGGTTGCCAGCGCCCAGGCAAACCGGTATCTGTCCGCCGCTGCCGGAACCTCGGCGGCGAACCAATTTCCAGCCCCGTTTCGTCCGCTCCGGGAGCCGTTTTGCGATGAATTCCTTCGAACTCAACAAGGTCCTCGGCGCGATCCTCGCCACCTGCCTGATCGTGCTGTCGCTGAACATCGGGGCGAGCGCCATTTTCAGCCCCGAAAAGCCGGCGAAGCCCGGTTACAACATTGCCGTCAAGGAAAGTGCCGGCGGCGGCGAAGCCGCTGCCTCCAAGGAGCCGGCGCAGCCGATCGAGACGCTGATGGCGAGCGCCTCCGCCGAAAAGGGCGCCGCGACCGCCAAGCAGTGCCAGGCTTGCCACACCTTCGAGAAAGGCGGCCCGAACCGGGTCGGCCCGAACCTCTGGGGCGTCGTCGGCGACGAGCGCGGCAAGGGCCGTGGCGGCTTCAATTTCTCGGCTGCCATGAAGTCCAAGGGCGGCAACTGGACTTTTGACGAACTCAACAAGTTCTTGGCCAATCCCCGCGGCTATGTTCCGGGCACCAACATGACCTTCGCCGGCATTTCGCGCGACAGCCAGCGGGCCGACCTCATCGCCTACATGCGCGAGCACGCCGACAACCCGGTCGCGCTGCCCAAGGCGACGGCCAATGCCCCGGCGGGCGAGGCGCCCAAAGCGGCCGCCCCGGCAGCCGGCGCGCCGCCGGCGGCAAAGAAGTAGTCGAAACGCAATGTCGTGATGACGCGGCCGGGCTTATGCCCGGCCGTTTCGTTATTAAATCACGTCGAAATGAGCGGGTGTGCGGCTCCCCGCCGCTGGTAGCGGACCGAAAAACCGACATAATCGCCCGTGATTGCAGGGTGACGTAGCGCCAATTGCCGCCGGAGCTTGTTCCATGAAATTGACCAGACGGTCCGTCCTGCGCGCCACCGCCGCAACGCTCGCCGCGCCTGCTTTGGGCGTGCTTGGCGCCGGGAGCGCCGCGGCGCAATCTTCAGGCGCTGCCAAGAACTGGAAGCACGGCCTGTCGCTGTTCGGTGACCTGAAATATCCGGCAGGTTTCAAGAACTACGACTACGTCAATCCGGCCGCGCCGCAGGGCGGCACGGTGCGGCAGATCGCCTTCGGCACCTTCGACAATTTCAACAGCGTGGTGGCCGGCGTGAAGGGCAGCATCGCCATGGGCACCGAGCTGTCGACCGAAACGCTGATGACCTCGGCGCTCGACGAGGTGTCCGCCGAATACGGACTGTTGGCGGAAGCGGTTAGCCATCCGAAGGATTTTGCCTCCGTCACCTATCGCTTGCGCGCGGGAGCGCGCTGGCATGACGGCAAGCCGATAACGCCTGACGACGTTGTCTTCTCGTTCGACGTCTTCAAAAAGAACAGCCCGTTCTACGGCGCTTATTACCGCCACGTTGTGAAGATCGAAAAGACGGGCGAGCGCGAGATCACCTTCACCTTTGACGGGCCGGGCAATCGCGAACTGCCGCAGATCGTCGGCCAATTGCCGGTGCTGCCGAAGCACTGGTGGGAAGGCACCGACAAGAACGGCAACAAGCGCGACGCCACGCAGACCACGCTGGAGCCGCCGCTCGGCTCGGGGCCTTATCGCCTGAAGGAATTCGCGCCGGGCCGCTCGCTGGTCTACGAGAAAGTCCCCGACTACTGGGGCAAGAATCTCAACGTCGTCGTCGGCACGCGTAACTTTCAGCAGATCCGCTACGAATACTTCCGCGATTCAACGGTGGCGCTGGAGGCGTTCAAGGGCGACCAGGTCGACTGGCGCACCGAGAACAGCGCCAAGGACTGGGCAACGTCATATGACTTCCCCGCGATCCGCGAGAAGAAGGTGGTGCGCGAGGAATTTGCGATCCGCAATTCCGGTGCCATGCAGGCCTTCGCGTTCAATATCCGGCGCGACAAGTTCAAGGACCCGCGCGTACGCCGCGCCTTCAATTTCGCGTTCGATTTCGAGGAGATGAACCGCACCATCTTCTTCGGGCAGTACAAGCGCATCGCCAGTTACTTCGCGGGCACCGAACTTGCGTCGTCGGGCGTGCCGGAAGGTAAGGAGCTCGAAATTCTGCAGACCGTGAAGGACAAAATCCCGGCGGATCTGTTCACCAAGCCATACATCAATCCGGTCGGCGGCAATCCGCAGGCGGTGCGCGATAATTTCCGTCAGGCCCTCGCGCTGTTCCGCGAGGCCGGTTACGAGATCAAAGATACCAGACTGGTGAACGCCAAGACCGGCGAGCCGTTTTCGGTCGAGTTGCTGGTCGACGATCCGGCGAGCCAGCGCTTCGTGCTGTTCTACAAGCCGTCGCTTGAGCGCCTCGGCATGATCGTGAATGTGCGCGTGGTCGATGCCGCGCAATACGAAAACCGGCTGCGGCAGTGGGATTATGACATTATCGTCGCGTCCTGGGGCCAATCGCTGTCGCCCGGTAATGAGCAACGCGATTTCTGGAGTTCGGCCGCCGCGGACCAGCCCGGCTCGCGCAATCTGATCGGCATTAAGAACCCGGCGGTCGATACGCTGATCGAGCGCGTGATCTTCACCAAGGACCGCGACGACCTGGTGGCCGCCACCAAGGCACTCGACCGCGTGCTGTTGTGGAATTTCTACGTTGTGCCGCAATGGACCTATCCGTTCGTGCGCACCGCGCGCTGGGATCGCTTCGGCCATCCGGAGACCATGCCGAAATACGGGCGGTCGGCGTTCCCGACGGTGTGGTGGTGGGACGCCGAACGGGCGGCCAAGGCGCAACGCTCTTGATCACACGACGGCACGCGCTGGTGTTGTCGGCAGGCGCGATCGCCGCCGCGAAGTTCAATTCGCCCGCCGCCGCGCAAGTCGCCGAAGACGTCGAGCGCCACGGCATGTCGGCTTTCGGGGATCTCAACTATCCTGCCGACTTTCCACATTTCAAATACGTCAATCCGAGCGCGCCCAAGGGCGGCGGCTATTCGGAATCGGTGAGCAGCCGCGGCTATAACGGCTCGTTCCTCACTTTCAATTCGCTCAACGCTTTCATCCTCAAGGGCGAGGGTGCGCTCGGCATG
>JANMSZ010000564.1:0-4813 GCA_031389925.1 Hyphomicrobiales bacterium
CCGCCAAAGCTGTTGCTCATGGGGGCAACTTCGATGAAGGCTTCCGGCAATTCGTCGACAAAGCGCGAGGGCAAGGCGGTCTGCCACATGGCATGAACGCGGCGGTTCTGCGCAAAGGAAATATAGGCGCGGCGCTTGGCGCGGGTGATGCCGACATAGGCAAGTCTGCGCTCTTCTTCCAGGCCAGCCTTGCCCTTTTCATCGAGGGCGCGCTGGTGGGGAAACAAGCCTTCCTCCCAGCCAGGCAAGAATACGGTGCCGAATTCCAGGCCCTTGGCGGAATGCAGCGTCATGATGTTGACTTTGTCATCTTCATCGCCGCTGTCGCGGTCCATCACCAGGGCGATGTGTTCGAGGAAGCCCGCCATGTTTTCGAACTCGCCCATGGAGCGCACGAGTTCTTTCAGGTTCTCCAGCCGGCCGGCGGCGTCGGCGCTTTTGTCGTTCTGCCACATTTGGGTATAGCCGCTCTCGTCGAGCACGATCTCGGCGAGTTCAGTGTGCGGCAGCGTCGCCATTTTGCTGCGCCAGCGCTCGAACGAGGCCATCAGCTCGCGCAGCGCCATGCGCGGTTTCGGCTTCATCTCGTCGGTGGCGCTGATATTGGCGGCGGCTTCACTCAGGGGGATTCGCTGCTTGCGCGCGTGGTCGTGCAGCATCTGCACGGCGGCGTCGCCGAGGCCGCGCTTGGGCACGTTGACGATACGTTCAAACGCAAGGTCGTCGGCCGGCTGCGCGATGACGCGCAGGTAGGCCAGCGCATCGCGGATTTCGGCGCGCTCGTAGAAGCGGGGGCCGCCGATCACGCGATAGGGCAGGCCGAGCTGGATGAAGCGCTCTTCGAATTCGCGCATCTGGAACGAGGCGCGCACCAGAATGGCGATCTCGTCGAGCGGATGGTCCTCACCTTGCTCGCGCGCGTCACGCTGCAGCTGCTCGATTTCCTCGCCGATGGTGCGGGCTTCCTCTTCCGAATCCCAGCCGCCGGTGACGGTGACTTTCTCACCGAGCACGTCCTCGGTGCGCAGCGTCTTGCCGAGGCGGCCTTCGTTGTGCGCGATGAGGTGCGACGCGGCGGCGAGGATATGGCCGGTGGAGCGATAATTGCGTTCGAGACGCACGACCTTGGCGCCGGCGAAGTCGTGGTCGAAGCGCAGGATGTTGTCGACCTCCGCGCCGCGCCAGCCATAGATCGACTGATCGTCATCGCCGACGCAGCAGATGTTTTTGGGCTGCTTCTCCCTCTCCCCGCTCTCAACACTGTCATGGCCGGGCGTCTGCGACAACAGCCTGAGCCACAAATACTGCGCGACGTTGGTGTCCTGATATTCGTCGACCAGAATGTAGCGGAAGCGCTGCTGATAATTGCGCAGCACGTCCGGATGCGTGCGGAACAGCCGGATGCATTCCAGCAGCAGGTCGCCGAAGTCCGCGGCGTTGAGCGTCTTCAGCCGCTCTTGATACGCGACGTAGAGCTTCTTGCCCTTGCCGTTGGCAAAGCTCGCGGCTTCGCCGACCGGAATCTGTTCGGGCGTCAGGCCACGGTTTTTCCAGCCGTCGAGGATCATCGCGAACACGCGCGCCGGCCAGCGCTTCTCGTCGAGCTTCTCGACTTCGAGGATTTGCTTGATCAGCCTTATCTGGTCGTCGACGTCGAGGATGGTGAAATTGCTCTTCAGCCCGACCAGTTCGGCGTGGCGGCGGAGAATTTTCACGCCGATGGAATGGAAAGTGCCCATCCACGGCATGCCCTCGACCACCTGGCCGACCATCTGGCCGACGCGCACTTTCATCTCCCGCGCGGCCTTGTTGGTGAAGGTGACGGACAGGATTTCCTGCGGCCGTGCATGACCGAGGTTCAGGATATGGGCGATGCGGGTGGTGAGCACTCGCGTTTTTCCAGTTCCCGCGCCCGCCAGCACCAGCACCGGACCATCGAGCGTCTCGACCGCCTCGCGCTGCTCGGGGTTGAGTTCATGAAGGTAGGGCAGGTTTCGGGCACCCATCGCGCGCGCGGCAATGCCGCCCGGCGCGGGCATAGGTCGGTTGCTTGATAGCTTGATCGGCTCGGCCATTTTGTCGGTGATTCCTTCAGGGCAAAGATGGCACTCGGCCGTGGCAATTTCGAGGGTTGGTGGGGGCCTTGTCGCGCTCTCCCCACCGCTTTAGCGTCAAATTCAGCAGGAAAAACGGCAATCCGGGGAGATTTACGTGCGGTTGAAAGACAGAGTGGCGATCGTGACCGGCGGCGGCCGCGGCATCGGCCGCGACATCGCTCTCGCCTATGCCCGCGAGGGCGCCCACGTCGTGGTAGCGGAGATCGATCCGCAGACCGCCGAGGCCACCGCCAAGGATGCTGGCGGCAAAAGCATCGGCGTCGCCGTCGACGTCGCAAAGTCGGCGGACATCAATCGCCTCGTCGACAAGACGATGGCGGAGTTCGGCCGCGTCGACATCCTCGTCAACAACGCCATGAAGATCGTGCCCGGAAAACTCGAGGCTTTGCCCGAGGCGGCGTGGGACACCACCATGAACATCGGGCTCAAGGGCGCGTTTCTGATGAGCCAGGCCGCGGCCAAGCATATGATCGCGCAGAAGTCCGGCGTCATCGTCAACATCGCGTCGATCGCCGGGCTGTTTCCCTACAACTGGGCCGGTGCCTACAGCGTCGTGAAAGCCGGGCTGATCATGCTGACGAAATTGCAGGCGGTGGAGTGGGCGCCCTACGGCATCCGCGCCAACGCCATCACGCCCGGCTACATCCGCACGCCGGGCACCGAAGCGATGTATGCCGATCCGGAAATCTACGAAGGCCGCCGCAAGGGCGTGCCGATGGGCCGCGTCGGTTCGGGCGAGGACATCGCCGGGCCGGCGGTTTTCCTGGCGTCGGATGAATCGCAATACACCAGCGGCAGCGTACTCGGCGCCGACGGCGCTCAAGCCGTCGGTTATTTCCTCAGCGTGCCCGGCCGCCGGTTTTCCGGCGGACGGATCGACTAGCCGACAGTCTCGACGTCCCACTGCGGCGCGCGCTCCGGTGGATCGGCGATCCGCAGCTTGCGGCTGCGCAGCGCGGCGATGTTGCGCATCTCCGGCTCGGTAAGCGCAAAATCGAACACGTCGAGATTGTCCTCGATGTGCTGTTCGGTGAGCGCGCGCGGAACCGCGGCGACCATCGGCTGCTGGATGAGCCAGCGCAGCGCGATTTGCGCCGGCGATTTGCCGTGCGCTTTGGCGATCTCGACGACGACGGGATCGTTGAGCAACTCGCCGCGCGCCACCGGACAATAGGCGGTCAGGATCATGCCGTATTTTTTCAGCGCCGCGATCATGCGATCCTGCGGCAGATAGGCGTGGTACTCGATCTGATTGGTCACCAAAGGTTCGGGGCAGACATTCGCTGCCTCGTCGAGCATGGCGATAGTGAAATTCGACACCCCAATGTGACGCGTCAGCCCGCGCCGTTTTGCCTTGGCGAGTGCGCCGAGCGTCTCGGACAACGGCACCTTCGGTTGCGGCCAGTGAACCAGCAGCAGGTCGACATAGTCGAGTTGCAGCGCCTTTAGGCTGGTCTCGATCGAATTGAGAAAGTCGGCCTCGCGCGCATTCTCCTCCGTCACCTTGGTAGTGACGAACAGTTCACTGCGCGCGATGCCGCTGGCGCGGATGCCTTCGCCGACCCGCTCTTCGGTGCCGTATTTGCGCGCGGTGTCGATTAGGCGATAGCCGGAAGCGATGGCGTGGGCAACCAGCTCGGCCGGCCGCTCCGGCAAGAGCATGGTGCCGTAACCGATGGCCGGCATGACGGCGCCATGCGCGGTGAGCGTGAAGGACTTGGGAGGCTGCATTAAAAACTCCGTAAAGAAGCAGGCGCGTTACGGCGCCTGCGGCTTGTACTCTTCGCGCTTGCTGTTGGCGATCTTGATCAGCGTCTCGGCGGCCTTGCGGTCTTCCAGGAGGAAAGCCGCGAAACCCGCCGGCGTGGTCGGCGAAGCGACCACCGATTGCTGCTCGAGGAATTTGTTGAACTCGGGCTCCTTGAACAGTTTGCCGAATTCGGCCGCCACCTTCTCGACGATGGCTGGCGGCGTGCCTTTCGGCGCGGCGAGGCCCCACCAGCCCTGGCCTGGATAAGCGCCGAGGCCGGCTTCCTTGAAGGTCGGCACATTCGGTAGCAACGGCAAGCGCTGCTCCGCCGACACCGCCAGCGCCTTCACTTTACCGGCTTGAATCAGGCCCATGAAGTTGCCGACGCCAAAGCGTGTCACCTGCACCTGGTTGGCGGCCAAAGCCTGCGCTGCCGGTCCGCCGCCTTTGTACGGCACGCCGACGATCTTGGTGCCCCACTGACCATTGAGCCAGCGCATGAACAAATCGGGGAAGGAGCCGTCGCCGAGCGTGGCGTAATTCAAGCCGTCGGGCTTGGCTTGCGCGTAGGTTTTCAGCTCCGCGACCGAGTTGATGCCGACCTCGGATGAGACAAACAGACCTTCGGTCAAAAAGAACAGCCGCGTCACCGGCGTCATGTCTTCCGGCTGATAGGGCAGCTTGTCGAACAGCAGCGGGTTGTAGGACATGCTGCTGTGATAGATGACGCACAGCGTGTAGCCGTCCGGTGCCGCCTGCGTGCAGGTCTGCGCGCCGAGGATGCCGGCGGCGCCGCCGCGATTTTCGATGATCAACGGCTGACCTAGCCGCGGCTGCATTTCGGCCGCGGCCTTGCGCATGATGTCCTCGGTAACGCTGCCGGCGGCGATCGAGACCACTTCGCGGATCGGACGATCTGGATAGGTTTGCGCTTGGGCCGTGCCGG
>JANMSZ010000018.1:0-14025 GCA_031389925.1 Hyphomicrobiales bacterium
ATGCAGCCATGGCGCGTCTATGCCATTGCCGAAAAGCGTGTCGAGGACCTCAAAGCCTTGCTGGCGCCGCGCATGGTGACCGAACTGCCGAAAGGCGAGGGCGCCGACTACACCATCTACCCGCAGCCGTTGGGCGAGCCCTATCGCTCACGCACCTTTGATGTCGGCGAGCGGCTGTATCGCTCGATCGGCGTGCCGCGCGAGGACAAGCCGGCCCGCTATAGGCAATACGCGCGCAACTACGAATTCTTCGGCGCGCCGGTTGCCTTGTTCTTTGCGCGCGAGAAGGCGCATGGCCCTGCGCAATGGGCCGACATCGGCGGCTACCTCCAAACGGTCGCTCTGCTGGCGCGAGGGCACGGCTTGCACACCTGCCCACAGCAGGCCTGGGTGTCGTTCCATCGTACCGTTCGCGATTTCCTGAAGCTTCCGGAACACTTGATGATCTATTCGGGCATGGCAGTCGGTTACGAAGACCCCGATGCCCCGATCAACGGCTGGCGCTCCCCGCGCGAGCCGCTCGAAGCCTTTGCGACCTTTTCCGGCTTCGAAAACTGACGTTCACCCCGCGTTCACCGGCGCGCGCTTAAGACCCCTCTTATGCCGGTCCCCCGACTACTCCCCATACTCTCTCTCCTCGGCCTGCTGGCGGGCCCGCTCGTCGCTTCGCCCGCGCTGGCCGCAAGTCCGGTGGAACAAAGCTGCCTGACCCGCGCCGAACAGCGCGCGGCAGTCGCGGCTAATAAGGCCGTTCCGCTGGCCCAGGCCATCAAGTCCGCGCGCAACCGCGGCCACCGGGCCGAGGTGGTGCGGGCTAGGCTCTGCCGGCACGACGAAACATTAGTCTATGTGCTGACTCTGCTCGGCCAGAGTGGCAAAGTGATCAGCGTCAATGTCGACGCCGTCAATGGCGAGCTCACCAGCCGCTAGTGTCCCGATTCCGAAGTTCGCCAGATCGCGCAGCAATCACTTACGCGAACTTCGGAATCGAAGGACACTAGCAACTTATTGATCTAGTGTGGTTTGGATTTGAAGTTCGCCTACGAGCCTGCGGCGACAAACGGGCGAACTTCAAATCCACCACACTAGCGGAGTATTTAGCCCTTGCGCCTCCTCGTGATCGAGGACGACCCCGACCTAAACCGCCAGCTCGCCACGGCTTTGTCCGATGCCGGCTACGTCGTCGATCGCGCCTTTGACGGCGAGGAGGGGCACTTCCTCGGCGAGTCCGAACCCTATGACGCGGTGATCCTCGATATCGGCCTGCCCAAGATGGACGGCATTTCGGTGCTGGAAGCCTGGCGCCGCGCCGGCAAGATCATGCCGGTCTTGATGCTGACCGCGCGGGACCGCTGGAGCGACAAAGTGCAGGGCTTCGATGCCGGCGCCGACGATTATGTCGCCAAGCCCTTCCATCTCGAGGAAGTGCTGGCCCGCGTGCGCGCGCTGCTGCGCCGTTCGGTCGGCCATGCCAAGAGCGAGTTCGTCTGCGGCCCCGTCCGGCTCGATTCACGGACCGGACGTGTTGCGGTTGATGGTAATCCGGTCAAACTCACCAGCCATGAATACCGGCTGCTGTCGTATCTGATGCATCACACCGGACGCGTGGTGTCGCGCACCGAGCTGGTCGAGCATCTTTACGATCAGGACTTCGACCGCGACTCCAACACCATCGAAGTGTTCGTCGGCCGCATCCGCAAGAAACTCGGCGTCGAAATCATCCAGACCGTGCGCGGGCTCGGCTATCTGCTCAGCCCGCCCGAAACCCGTTAGCGCATGCGCGCCAATTCCCTCGCGCTGCGCCTGTTCCTCTCGGCCACCGCCTGGGCCGTCGTCATTCTTCTTATTACCGGCGTGGTGCTGTCGTCATTATACCGGCAGGGCGTGGAGCGCGCCTTCGATCGCCGGCTCGGCGTCTACCTTCGAACGCTGGTCGCGGACGTCGCGTCGCCGGACGAGGCGAACGAGAAGAACCAGCCGTCGCTTGGCGAGCCGCTGTTCGAATTGCCGCTGTCGGGCTGGTATTGGCAGATCACGCGCCTCGATCCCAGCAAGCCTGACCTCCGCTCGTCGCGTTCGCTGTGGGATGGCGGCTTGCCGCATCTGGAGAACTTTGGTGTTACGGCGAGCGCCAACGGCTCGCGCGAGGGTTATGTGCCGGGTCCGGAGGATCAGCGGCTGCGTCTGGTCGAGCGCAATATCGATCTCGGCGACGAGGGCCATTATCTGGTCGCGGTCGCCGGCGACGCCGCCGAGATCGCAGTCGAGATCCGCGCCTTCGATCAGGCGCTAATTATTACTTTCTCCGTTTTGGCTGCGGTGCTGTTGCTGACGACGATGTTCCAGGTGCGTTTCGGTCTGGCGCCGCTCAAGCGCATCAGCGACAGCCTCGCCGCCATCCGCGCCGGCTCCGCCGAACGTCTGGCCGGCAATTTCCCGGAAGAGATCGCGCCGCTGGCGCGCGAAACCAATGCGCTGATCGACGCCAACAAGGAAATCGTCGAGCGCGCGCGCACGCATGTCGGCAATCTGGCCCACGCGCTCAAGACACCCCTGTCGGTGATGGTCAACGAGGCCGTGGCGCGCGGCGGCGATCCGTTCGCGCTCAAGGTTCTGGAGCAGGCCGACATCATGCGCGATCAGGTCGCGCGGCATCTCGAACGCGCAAGGCTGGCGGCGCGCCTCACCGTGGTCGGCTCGATCACCGAGGTCGCGCCGGTGGTGACCGCGCTCGCGCGCACCATGGAAAAAATCCATCGCGAAAAAAACCTCAACATCGAAGTGCATGCCGAGGACAAGGCGCGGTTTCGCGGCGAGCGTCCCGACCTCGAAGAGATGATCGGCAACCTGGTCGACAATGCCTGCAAGTGGGCATCGTCGCGGGTGATGATCGAGGTGGTCTGCGAACGGCCCGATCCGGCCAGCGCCAACCAGGTCGTGCGAATCGTGGTCGACGACGACGGCCGCGGGCTGTCGCCCTCCGAGCGCGAACAGGTCGCTAAACGCGGCCAGCGGCTGGATGAGACCAAACCCGGCTCCGGCCTGGGTCTCTCTATTGTGGTCGATCTTGCGGCGCTCTACGGCGGCGGATTAACGCTCGGCACCGCGCCGATTGGCGGCCTACGGGCCGAACTCGTGCTGCCGGCGGGGTAGCGCCCGGGCATCTGCCGGACTGCCGGACTTTTGCCCTAATCTTCCCGTCTCGATAGACTGATCGTTCTGCGGCGCCAGGTCGGCGCGGCTTTCATTGGTCGATTTTCTGGGGGGTCTCCATGTCCGCGTCCAAGCTCATCGCCGTTGCCGCTCTCGGTCTGTCGCTCGCCGCCTGTGCCGGCAGTCCGGATGGCAGCGGTC
Source organism: Hyphomicrobiales bacterium (assembly GCA_031389925.1). GTDB lineage: Bacteria > Pseudomonadota > Alphaproteobacteria > Rhizobiales > Xanthobacteraceae > Pseudolabrys. Next base: position 3,355 of record JANMSZ010000018.1, read on the forward strand.
CGGGACCGCGCGAGAACTCCGGCACGTTGCTCGGCGCCGGTGGCGGCGCATTGCTCGGCGCGGCGGTCGCAGGTGGCGGCACCGGCAACCGGCTGGCGGGCGCGGCGGTCGGTGGATTGCTCGGCGGTCTGATCGGCAACCGCATTGGGGCGTCGATGGACGACGAGGACAAGAAACGCGCCTACGAGGCGCAGATGAACGCGCTGGAGCGCGGTCAGTCCGGCGCCCCGGTGACCTGGCGCAATCCCGATTCCGGCCGCTATGGCACCATCGTGCCGGGGCCCGCCTACCAGCAGATGGACCGGAGCTGCCGCTCGTTCACCCACACCATCTATCTGGATGGCCGGCCCGAGACTGTCCGCAGCACCGCCTGCCGCAACCCGGACGGCACCTGGTCGTCCGTGGGCTGAGCGGGCTTTCACATGGCAATGGCACCGCTAAAACGGTGTCATCATGCTTAATGAGTTCTTAACGACGTCGGCGGTATCAATCCACTTGGTCTAACGGTGGATAGAACCGGCGATGTCGGACGCCGACACAGTCGAAAGACTGCGGCAATTCTTACGCGAGCTCTCGCCCACGGCACGCGTGCTGCTGATCGGCGAGCTTGAGCGCTGCGTGCTGCGCGGCGAGGATATCGCGGGCGCCGATCTCGTGTTGCAGGAATTGCGGCGGGTGATGCGCGAGCAGCGCGACGGCGTGCCCCGCATCGCGAGTTCGGCCCGGCTGTTCTTCAAGCCGCTCGAACCGTTCATGGTCGACGACGTTGGCGACCATACGCATCCTGGCCGCATCGCGCGATCTTCCCTCGAAACGCTGTGGACCTGGATCCGCCGCGATTTGATGCCGGTCGACGCCAAAATTTTGTCCGATGATATCGGCGACGCCTTGCTCGCCAACGATGAGACGAAGGCCAACATCATCACGCGCCGGTTTCAGGACCGCGCCGCCGCCGCTTTCGATATTCATTTCGAAGGCGCCGCCTCGGATGAAAAACTGCGCCGCCGCCTTTTGGCGCAAGTCGGCACGCCACGCTCCGATGACGACTCCACCACGCTGCGATGTGTGCTCAAGGGCCGCGACCGGCTGGCGGAACTGGCCGAGCGTCTGCCGCTGCGGATCGGCAATCTGGTCAATGGGCAGTTGGACGAATGCCAGGCGCTGATCGAAGCTCTCGAGGACGTTGACCGCGAGCTGTTTCTCTACGCACTGCTCATCGTGAGGGATCGGCTGGCAGCGCCCTGGCAACTGGTTCGCTTGGGCACCAAAGCCGCCGGCAGCGACACCGCCGCGCGTGTCGCCGAGACGCGATACCGCGTCACTGTCACCATCGTGCTGGCCGACCTGGAGCGTATGGTCCGCGAATTGGGCCATGAATTGCGCAGCGGCCGCGGCGTCGCGGTGGCGGCTCTGCTCAAGACCATTCACGACAGCGCGCGCGGCTTGCGTACCGAACTGGACCTGCCGATTGCCAGCACCTGGGGCCGTGCGCTCGGTGCTATCCGCGCCAATATCTCCGATCTGCTGCGCTCCCAAATCGAATCGATGCCGGGCCGGGTCCGGAACTTGCTGCGGCCGCGACCGTCCGACGAAATCCGGCCGAATTCGGTGCTCGATCCGGACGAAGTGAGCGAGATCGAGGCGCTGGTCGAATTCGTCGGCGCCTGCCGGCAATTCGCCACCGAGCTTGCAGTCAACGAAATGACGCAGCGGGCCTTCTCCGAACTCCAGCACTATCTCGACCAGGCCATGCCCGCGCTGCTTGATGGTGTGCGCCACGCAGGCGCAGCCGACCGTGGCTTCCGACAATCGCAGGTCGATGCCGCCGTGCGGCTGTGCACCAAGGTGTTCGGCAAGGATTATGCCGCGCTGATGGGGAAGGCGGCGGAAGTCGCCGGTACCGTCCAGCGCAAAGCTGGCTGAAATCAGGGCGTTTTGCCGCATATCCCCCGATTTGACCTCGATCATGGCGACTCTTGCGACCGGCCGATTTGGTGCTAAACGACCGGAAGAAGGACATTCCGCAATGACCCGCAAGCAGCGCCGCCTCATTCTGATCGGCTCCAGCCTCGGCGTGCTGGCGATCGCGGCTGCGCTGGTATTGAGCGCGCTGAGCGATTCCATCGTGTTCTTTAATTCGCCGACCGACATCGCTGAAAAGAAGGTGGCGGTGGGAACACGCCTGCGCGTCGGCGGGCTTGTCAAACCCGGCACGCTCCAGCGCGGCGACAATCTGCAGATTCGCTTTGACGTCACCGACGGCAACAAAGATATCGCGGTGCGCTATCAGGGCATCGTGCCGGACCTGTTCCGCGAAGGGCAGGGCGTGGTCGCCGAAGGCAAGCTGGAAAGCGCCGGCATTTTCGTTGCCGACACCGTGCTCGCCAAGCATGATGAGAAATATATGCCGCGCGAGGTCGTCGACGCCTTGAAGAAAACCGGTCACTGGCAGGAAGGCGCCGCGCCCGGCACCGGAGGCGCTCCGAAATGATTCCCGAGCTCGGCCATTACGCATTGGTGCTGGCGCTGGCGCTCGGCGTGATCCAGGCGATCGTGCCGATGTTCGGCGCGCGCGGCCGCGATGCCGCGCTGATGCGTCTGGCGTCGTCGACGGCATCGATGCAATTCGTCTTCGTCGCGCTGTCGTTCGTCGCGCTGACGATTTGCTACGTCACATCGGATTTCTCGGTCGCGAATGTATTCGAGAATTCGCATTCGCAGATGCCGCTGGTCTACAAATTCACCAGCACCTGGGGAAACCACGAAGGCTCGATGCTGCTCTGGGTGCTGATCCTGGCGCTGTTCGGCGCCATGGTGGCGCAGTTCGGCGGCAACTTGCCCGAAACCTTGAAGGCCAATGTGCTGGCGGTGCAGTCGTGGATCGCCTGCGCGTTCTATCTTTTCATCCTGCTGACCTCGAACCCGTTTCTTCGTCTGGCGCAGGCGCCGCTTGAAGGCCGCGATCTCAATCCGATCTTGCAGGACATCGGCTTGGCGATTCATCCGCCGCTGCTCTATCTCGGTTATGTCGGCTTCTCCATCGCCTTCTCCTTCGCCATCGCCGCGCTGATCGAAGGCCGCATCGACGCCGCCTGGGCACGCTGGGTGCGGCCATGGACGCTCGCGGCCTGGATGTGCCTCACGGTCGGCATCGCGATGGGCTCGTACTGGGCCTATTACGAGTTGGGCTGGGGCGGCTTCTGGTTCTGGGACCCAGTGGAGAACGCGTCGCTGATGCCGTGGCTCGCCGGCACGGCGCTGCTGCATTCCGCCGTGGTGATGGAAAAGCGCAACGCGCTGAAAATCTGGACGCTGCTGCTGGCGATCCTGGCATTCTCGCTGTCGCTGATCGGCACCTTTCTGGTGCGCTCGGGCGTGCTGACCTCGGTGCATACCTTCGCCAGCGATCCGGCGCGCGGCGTGTTTATCCTGATGATCCTGGTGCTGTTCATCGGCGGTGCGCTGACGCTGTTTGCCTGGCGTGCACCGATGCTCAAGCAGGGCGGACTGTTCGCGCCGATCTCGCGCGAAGGGGCCTTGGTGTTCAATAACCTGTTCCTCACCACCGCCTGCCTCACGGTTTTCGTCGGCACGTTGTACCCGCTGGCGCTCGAGGCCTTCACCAATGAAAAGATTTCGGTCGGCGCGCCGTTCTTCAATTTGACCTTCGCGCCGCTGTTTATCCCGCTGATGTTCGCAATGCCGTTCGGCCCGTTGCTGGCCTGGAAAAGGGGCGACGTGCTGGGTGTCGCGCAGCGTCTGATGGCGGCGATGGGCGCGGGGCTGATCGCCATCGCCGTGACTTTCGTGGTGATGGGCATGTCGTCGGTCCTGGCGCCGTTCGGGATTGGGCTGGCGCTGTTCGTGATGGTGGGCGCGCTGACGGATCTGGCGGAGCGCACCGGGCTGTTTCGACTGCCGCTCGTAACCGTGCGCATGCGCGCGGCCGGCCTGCCGCGCTCGACCTGGGGCACGGCGGTGGCGCATTTCGGCATCGCGATGACGCTATTCGGCATTGTCTGCCAGACCTGGGCCAGCGAGCGCATCGTCGCACTTAAAGCCACGCAGACCGTCACGATCGCCGGCTACGATCTGACCTTCGACGGCATGGTCCAGCACACTGGCCCGAATTTTCGCGAGTTGGCGGCGAAGTTCACGGTGCGCAGTGGTGGCGTGCCGATCGGCATCATGGAGCCGTCGAAGCGCAGCTTCACTTCCCGTGCTTCGACGACGACCGAGGCGGCGCTGCTGACGCGCGGCGTCAGCCAGCTTTATCTGTCGCTCGGCGACACTAACGATGACGGCTCGATCGCGGTTAGGCTTTATCATAAGCCAATGGTGCTGCTGATCTGGCTTGGCTCGGTCGTGATGATGCTCGGCGGCGGGCTGTCGCTGTCCGACCGGCGGCTGCGGATCGGCGCGCCCAAGCCGGCGACGAAGTCCGCATTGCAGCCGGCGGAGTAGAGCGCATGCGGGCCCTGGCGCGGATTGCATTGCTGATCGCGCTCCTCGCGCCGACGATTGCGAACGCGGTGACGCCCGAGGAAATTCTCAAAGACCCGGCGCTCGAAACGCGCGCGCGTAATCTTTCGCGCGAACTGCGCTGCATGGTGTGCCAGAACCAGTCGATCGACGATTCCGACGCGCCGCTGGCGAAGGATTTGCGGCTGCTGGTGCGCGAGCGCCTGACCAACGGCGACAGCGACAGACAGGTGCTCGATTTCCTGGTGACGCGTTACGGCGAATTCGTGCTGCTCAAGCCGCCGTTCGAAATGCATACGCTGCTGTTGTGGGCGGTCTCGCCCGCCGTGCTGCTGATCGGCATTTTCGCGCTGGTTGTGATGGCGAGGCGCCGCCAGACCGTGGCCCGGTCAGCCCCGCCGCTGAGCGAGGCGGAACAGCGCCGGCTATCGACTTTGGTCGCGCCTCCGGCCGGGGATCGTTGATTAAGCTATTGATTTTTCGTCATATTACTTATCCCCACGTTACAAAAGTTTAATCCCCCCGACAGGGCGCCGTAAGGCTCATCACCCCATCTTCCGGTTCGAAGCGGCGCACACGCGCCCACGAATTGAGATGGAGATTGCCCGATGAACCCGAGCGTCATTCCTGCTCCCGCCAAGAAGTCGCGCGTGCTTTCTGCGCGCCGCGTCATTCTTCTTGCCACCACCATCGCCGGCCTCGGCGTCGCAGGCCTGGTCGTCGTCCCCGGCTTGAACCTCCAGGGCGGCTACCCGGCTGCGCTCGCGCAGAACCTGACCGAGCAGGCCAAGAAGGTCGCGGCGCCGACCGGCTTTGCCGACATCGTCGAGAAGGTGAAGCCCGCCGTGTTCGCCGTCCGCGTCAAAGTCGATGGCGGATCGCAGACCGACGGCGCCGGCATGCCGAACATGGAAAACGCCCCTCCGGGCCTGCAGGAATTCTTCCGCCGCTTCGGCATGCCTGATGGCCGCAACGGTCCCGAAGGCATGCAGCCGCGTGGCAAGGGCCGTGGCACGGTCATGGGGCAGGGCTCCGGCTTCTTCATCTCCGCTGACGGTTATGCCGTGACGAACAACCACGTCGTGGACAAAGCCGAGAGCGTTCAGGTCACCACGGACGACGGCAAGACGCACACGGCGAAGGTCATCGGCGCCGATCCGCGCACCGATTTGGCGCTGATCAAAGTCGAAGGCGGCTCGTTCCCCTACGTGAAACTTTCCGACGGCAACCCGCGCATCGGCGATTGGGTGATCGCGGTCGGCAATCCGTTCGGCCTCGGCGGCACCGTCACCGCGGGCATCGTGTCCGCGCGCGGCCGCGACATCGGCGCGAGCGCCTATGACGACTTCATCCAGATCGACGCGCCGGTGAACAAAGGCAATTCCGGCGGGCCGACCTTCGATACCGAAGGCAATGTGATCGGTGTCAATACGGCGATCTTCTCGCCGTCCGGCGGCTCGGTCGGCATCGCCTTTGCGATCCCGTCCGACACCGTCAAGACGGTGATCGCGCAACTCAAGGACAAGGGTTCGGTCTCGCGCGGCTGGATTGGCGTTCAGATCCAACCGGTGACGCAGGACATCGCCGACAGCCTCGGGCTCAAGAAAGCCGAAGGCGCGTTGGTTGCCGAGCCGCAGGCCAACAGCCCCGCCGCCAAGGCCGGCATCGAAGCGGGCGACGTCATCACCATGGTCAATGGCGACCGGGTGAAGGATGCCCGCGATCTCGCCAAGAAGATCGGTGCGCTGGCCCCGAAGGCCACGGTCAAGCTTGTGGTCCTGCACAAGGGCGCGGAGAAGACCGTCAACCTGACGCTCGGCGAACTGCCGAACAGCAAGGAGGCGCGCGCTACGCCCGACGACAAAGGTGGCGCCGACAATGGCGCTACCAATATGGGCAAGCTCGGGCTCACGCTGGCGCCCGCCGGCCGCGTCGCAGGGGCCGGCAGCCAGGGCGTGGTGGTCACCGGCATCGACGGTTCGGGCGCCGCGTCCGAACTCGGCTTCTCAACTGGCGACGTGATCCTGGAAGTGTCCGGCAAAGCGGTTTCGACGCCGGCTGACGTGCGTAACGGCCTCGCCACCGCGCGGACGGAAGGCAAGCGGACCGTGTTGATGCGCGTGAAGTCGGGTGACAATACCCGGTTCGTCGCGCTGCCGGTCGGCCAAGGCTGATGCGCATGATCCCGAAAAGTGGGAACCGGTTTTCGGAAAAGATCATGCGCCAGAGATTTTGAGATTGGGGATGCTCCGCCGGCAACCGTCGCCCCCGTTGGCGGACGCCCTCATCGGGACGGGCCTCGTGCCCGTCCCGGCAAATTCCCGGAAGCGGATGCGCTTCCGAACTGAGCTTCACCCCGGCAACCGTCGCCCCCGCTAGGGTGGAGTCGTTGAGGGGGGTGGCGGGCCAACCCCGCCACCCCCTCGCGTACGACAGGGCGGCAAATGGATTTTGAACCGGCTCAGGCCGGTATTTGAGGGAGCGGCTACGCGGAACTGCCACCGAATTGACTGGAATTGGTGTGACCGATGCGCACTTATGCGGATAATCAAGCGACTCGCGCTTTAGGCCGGACGGTCGACGCGCAGCCGGATCGGGTCACAATGCGCCTTCTCATTATCGAGGACGACCGCGACGCGGCCGACTATCTGGTCAAGGCGTTCCGCGAGGTCGGCCATATCGCCGACGCCGCCCATGACGGCGATGACGGGCTGGCCATGGCGCTCGACGGTCAATACGACGTTCTGATCGTCGACCGCATGCTGCCCAAGCGCGACGGCCTTTCCGTGATCGGCACGCTACGCTCCAAGAACATCGAGACGCCCGCGCTCATTCTGTCCGCGCTCGGCCAGGTCGACGACCGGGTCAAGGGATTGCGCGCCGGTGGCGACGACTACCTGCCCAAACCCTATTCGTTCTCCGAGTTGCTGGCGCGGGTCGAAGTGCTGGCGCGCCGCCGCGGTGCCGGCCGCGAGGAGACCGTGCTGCGGGTCGGCGATCTCGAATTGGACCGGCTATCGCACGAGGTCCGCCGCGGCACCGAAGAAATCATCCTGCAGCCCCGCGAATTCCGCCTGCTGGAATATCTGATGAAGCATGCGGGGCAGGCGGTGACCCGCACCATGCTGTTGGAAAACGTCTGGGACTACCATTTTGACCCGCAAACGAATGTGATCGACGTCCACATCTCGCGCTTGCGCTCGAAAATCGATAAAGGATTCTCCCAGCCGCTTTTGCATACGCTTCGCGGCACGGGATACATGATCCGTGACGGCGCTCGGTAAACTCTTCCGCACCACCACGTTCAAGCTGACGCTGGTCTATTTGACCGTGTTCGCGATGTTTGCGGCGTTTCTGCTCGGCTATTTCGCGCTCAATACCCGTCGCCTGATCACCGAGCAGATCAACGAAACGGTCGACGCGGAAATCACCGTCCTGTCGGAGCAATACCGGCTGGGCGGCATCCGCCGGCTGGTGATCGTGGTCGACGCGCGGGCGCGCCGGCCGGGCTCGAGCCTCTATCTGGTCACGACCTTCAACGGCGAGGCGCTCGCCGGCAACGTCACCGCGCTGCAGCCGGGCATTCTCGACAATCCCGGCTGGACCGAGACCGCCTACCGGCGGCTCGACGAAACCGAGACGCCCCAGCGTCCGGAACATGAGCATTTGGCGCTGGTGCGGGTGTTTCAGCTTCCCGGCGGCTTCCGCCTGCTGGTCGGCCGCGATCTCGACGAGCGCGAACGGCTCTATCACATCATCGTCGGCGCCGGCCGCTGGTCGATCGCGATCGTGCTGGTGCTGGGTCTTGCCGGCGGTCTGTTCGTCACCCGCCGCGTGCTGCGCCGTGTCGACGCGATGACGGAAACAACCCGCAGCATCATGGCGGGCGATCTCGGCGAGCGCCTGCCGGTCGCCGGCAGCGGCGACGAGATCGACCGGCTCGCCGAAAACCTCAATGCCATGCTCGAGCGCATCGAGGCGCTGATGCGCGGCTTGAAGGAAGTGTCAGACAATATTGCCCACGACCTCAAAACGCCTCTGACGCGGCTGCGCAATCGCACCGAGCAGGCGCTGCGTACGGCCAAGACCGAGGCGGAATACCGCGCGGCGCTGGAGGCGACCATCGAAGAGTCCGACGGACTCATTGCGACCTTTAATGCACTCTTGATGATCGCGCGCGCCGAATCCGGACAGGCCGGCGACATGCGCGAGTTCGACGCTGCCGAGATCGCCACCGACGTCTGCGAGCTTTACGAGCCGCTGGCCGAGGAGAAGGGCATCGTGCTCAAGGTCGAGGCTTCCGAGGCGGCGCCCGTGACGGGCAACCGCGAACTCGTCAGCCAGGCGCTCGCCAATCTGGTCGACAACGCGATAAAATATACCGAGCCGCAGAATCCTGCAGAAGGCGGCGGGGCGGTCAACGGCGCGAAGCCGGAAATCGTCGTGCGCGCGCTCAACGCTGGCGACCGCATCTTGCTGAGCGTCGCGGACGGCGGGCCGGGGATTGCCGAAGCCGACCGGCCGCGCGTGATTGAGCGCTTCGTGCGCCTCGAGCAGAGCCGCTCGAAACCCGGTTCCGGCCTGGGCTTGAGCCTGGCCTCGGCGGTGGCGCGGCTGCACGGCGGCGAACTGACGCTGGAGGACAATCACCCGGGGCTCAAGACCGTCATTGCCTTGCCACGCGGAGGGCCGGTACAGATTGCGGGATGAGGCCGCCGAGCAAAACGAAGGTCAAGAAGGCCGCCAAGAAGGTGGCAAAGAAGGCGGTCAAGAAAGCCGTCAAGAAGCCAATTAAGGCGATGCCCCGCGCCGGGGCGCCGCTCGCCGAACTGATCGTCATCGCGCCAAAGCTGACGGAGCCGAAAGTGGCGCGCGCGCGCGTCGTCGAATGGCTCGCCGCGCTGCCTGCGGGCGAGGGCAAGCGGTTGAACGCGCTGCTCGCCGAACATCCCGTCTTCAATACATTGCTGGAAAGTCTCGCCGAGGCTTCGCCCTATCTTTGGGAACTCGCGAGCGGGGAGCCGCGGCGTCTGTTGCGGCTGCTCGATGCGGACCCCGATCGCCATCTCAGTGAACTGCTGACCGAAACCGCTCTCGCCGTTGCTTCAAGCAAAGACGAAGACGACGCGATGCGGCTCCTGCGCCGCATGAAGGCGGAAGCAGCACTACTGATCGCGCTGGCCGATATCGGCGGTGCGTGGCCGGTGATGCGGGCGGCGCAGGCGCTGACCGATCTCGCCGATACCGCCGTCGATGCCGCCGTGCGTTTCATCCTGGCGGACGCCACGCGTGCCGGCCAGCTCAAGCCGAAAGACAAAACGCAGCCGCAGATCGGCTCAGGCTATATCGTGCTGGCGATGGGTAAGATGGGCGCGTTCGAACTCAACTACTCGAGCGACATCGATCTCATCGTGCTCTACGACCCCGATGCGCCGGCCGTGCCGAAAGACGCGGTGCCGGCGCCGCTGTTCGTCAAGTTGACGCAGCGGCTGGTGAAGTTGCTGCAGCATCGCACCGGCGACGGCTATGTGTTCCGCACCGACTTGCGGCTGCGGCCCGATCCGGCTTCGACGGCTATCGCGATTTCGACCGCGGCGGCGATGTCCTATTACGAGAGCGCCGGACAGAATTGGGAGCGCGCCGCCATGATCAAGGCGCGCGCCTGCGCCGGTGACATCGCGGCAGGCGAGGCGATCCTCACCGAGTTGTCGCCCTTCGTGTGGCGCCGCTATCTCGACTTCGCGTCGGTGGCCGACGTGCACGCGATGAAACGGCAGATCAATGCATTCCGTGGTCATGGTGAAATTGCGGTCGAAGGCCACAACATCAAGCTCGGCCGCGGCGGCATTCGCGAGATCGAGTTTTTTGCACAGACGCAGCAATTGATCGCCGGCGGCCGCAATCCGGCGCTGCGCGACCGCGACACGCTGACGACGCTCGACAAGCTGGAGCACGACCGCTGGATCGACGCCGCCGTTCGTGACGACATGAAGGCGGCTTATTGCTTCCTGCGCACCGTCGAGCACCGGCTGCAGATGCTCAATGACGAGCAGACCCAGGTGCTGCCGGCCGAGCCGGAGCAACTCGAACGTTTCGCGCATTTTCTCGGCTACGCCGGCCGCGACGCCTTCACCAAGGTGTTCATTAGTCATCTCGAAAAGGTGCAGCGCCATTACGCGCGTCTTTTCG
>JANMSZ010000027.1:0-4378 GCA_031389925.1 Hyphomicrobiales bacterium
GCCGAGACGCTTGAATTCGTCGCGCTGCACTTCGAGCCAGCGCTGCGCATAGGCGCGGCACTCCTGGCGGAACGCGACCATCGCCGCCGGATCGGAGAAGTTCGGCTTCGGCTTGTTCTTGGAACGGTAATTCTCTTCCTCGATCTTCCATTCGATCGGCAGGCCGTGGCAGTCCCAGCCCGGCACGTAATTTGAATCGTAGCCGAGCATCTGCTGGCTGCGCGTCACCACGTCCTTGAGGATTTTATTGAGCGCGTGGCCGATGTGGATGTTGCCGTTGGCGTAAGGCGGGCCGTCATGCAGGACGAACATCTCGCGGCCTTTCGAAGCGGCGCGCAGCTGGCCGTACAGGTCGTCCTTGGCCCAGCGCGCCAGAATCTCCGGCTCCTTCTGCGGCAGGCCGGCGCGCATCGGGAAATCCGTCTGCGGCAGGAACAACGTCTCGGAATAATCGCGCTCAGGTTTCGTCATGGCCGGGTGTTTAGCAGGCTGATTCCGTGGCGCAAAGACGCAAAACGCCCCCCTAAATCGCGTCCGCAATCGTTTCTATCGGGAGATAGAACGTTCGGGAGTCGATTGGGCATTCAATGAATTCATGGGCTTTCCAGAACCTTACCGCCTCGTCGTCCAGCGCATGGACCAAAATGGCGCGGACACCGATGATTTGCGACGCCGCTAATATGCGCGTCAGCGCGTCTCGCAACAGGTCTTTACCGAGACCCTTTCCAATAAATCTCACGTCACGGGCAAGCCGGCCGATGATGGCGACGGGAACGTGGTTAGGTAATCCCCGTGCTCGTTTCATCTTCGGCGGCAGATCGCGACGCTCCATGCTGCCCGTCGAAATACAATAATAGCCGACGACGGATTTTCCTGCGCACACCACGTAGGTGCGTGCTGTCCGGCCCTCGCTATCGAGCGCGCTATTCTGAAGCCATTCATCGAGCGGCGATTTGCCGCTGCTAAATCGGCTCAGATCATGGGCACTTGTGATCGATGCAGGGCCGGTAAGGCTATCTCCCGGTGCAGTTCCGGGCTTGGCTATTTCTGCCAAAGCGGGCGTCTCTTCATCAGAGCCCTCAGTTTAGGTCCGGCGGGCGGCGGATTATCAAGCGCCTGCATGAAGGCATCGTACTGATCGGAATCCAAAGAAAAGAGTCTCTGATCGAGCAGCACATCTGTGGCGTGTTGCGACATCTTTTCAAGCGTGAATTCGCTGAGAGACTTGCCGGCCACCGACGCGGCGCTTTCAATGAGTTCCTTGGTCCTTTTGGGCGCCCGGATATGAATCGTGGCGTCACGCTCAACACGCGACGTCGAACGTGTGGTCCGCGCTTGGACGACGGTATCCATTGGGGTGCAACTCCTAACTTTTGTGTACACAATGTGTATACAGAGGGGTTGACAGGCTGTCAACCCTAGATTGGTGCATTGTTCCAGACTGCCGCTAAACATCGCCCAGCAGCGGAAAGGCCTTGCCGGCGCGTTTGAGCGCGTCGCGGGCCTGGCTGACGTCGGCCAGCATGTGGCGCTTGAGGGCGTCGACGGTCGAGAATTTCCGCTCGGGGCGTATCCAGCCGATGAAGGCCACATCCATGGCCTGGCCATAGAGGTCGCCGTCGAAATCGAACAGGAACACTTCCAGGAGCGGCGCGCCGTCGTCGAACATCGGCCGCACGCCGAAGCTGGCAACGCCGTCATAACGCATGTCGTCGATCCCGACCCGCACGGCGTAGATGCCGTGCTTGAGCGCGCAGGACGGGTCAAGCTTGATATTGGCGGTCGGAAAACCGAGTTCGCGCCCGCGCTTCTCGCCGTGAATGACTTCGCCCGACACGAACCACGGCGCGCCGAGCAGTTCGGCGGCTTCCACCACGCGGCCTTTGGCGAGCGCCGCGCGTACCTCGCCGGACGACACCGGCCTGCCCTCGTCTTCCAGCGGCGCGACGATGTCGACGGCGAAGCCGAGACGCGCCCCTTGTTCCGCGAGATATTCCGGCGAGCCGGCGCGCTTATGGCCGAAATGAAAATCGAATCCGATCGCGGCGCCACCGATGCCGAAACGTCCGACAAGAATCTTTTCGATGAAATCTTCCGCCGAGGTGGCGGCAAGCGCAGCGTCGAATGTCATGACGATGGCGCCGTCGAGTCCCGTCGTCGCCAGCAGCCGCATCTTGTCGCGCTCGCTCGAGAGATGGAACAGCGGGTCCTGCGGCCGGAGGAATAAGCGGGGATGCGGCGAAAAAGTCAGCGCCGCGGCCTTGCGATTCAGTCCGCGGGCGCGCGATAAGGCCGCCCCGATCACAGCCCGGTGGCCGCGATGCACGCCGTCGAAATTTCCAATTGCCACGACCGCGCCATGCAATGGCCCAATATTCGGGCTTTCATCACGGACGACGTGGAAGGCATTCGCGTTTTGACTGGATTTATTCATGTAGCGATAAGCCTGTTCGGCGGAAGTGGTATGAACATGATGCTCAATCCGGCGTCATGCAGCGTTTTTGGGCTCAAATATGGTTACAGCGCCGTTAACAAACTTTCAAATTAACGGGTTATTCAAGCCACCTTGCTAAGTTGCATCATTCTAGGGGGAGCGCCTTTCGCGGGCGGTGTACCATGGCTGTCGATCTTTCGATGCCGGTTCTGATCGTGGACGATTACAACACGATGATCCGCATCATTCGCAATCTGCTCCGTCAGCTCGGTTTCGAGCATATCGACGATGCCAGCGATGGCTCGGCCGCGCTCCTGAAAATGGAACAGCGCAAATATGGCTTGGTGATCTCCGATTGGAACATGGAGCCGATGACCGGCTACGACCTGTTGAAGCAGGTACGCGCCAATCCTGAAATGTCGGCGACGCCGTTCATCATGGTGACGGCCGAATCCAAAACCGAAAACGTGATTGCCGCCAAGAAGGCCGGCGTGTCGAACTACATCGTCAAGCCGTTCAACGCGCAGACGCTCAAGAGCAAGATCGAAGCGGTGTTCCCAGACGAACAGGCCGCGGCCGAACGCGTCGTCGCGACCGCCTAAGTTCGCTACCAAACCAATTCGCGCATCACCGCCGCCGGCGTCGCGCCGGCTTCGGCGAATTTGGCTTTGAGCACCGCCGGGTCCGGCCGCTCACGGCCGCCCAATTCCTCGGCGTGAATGCCCGCCGTCACGAACAGAAAATCGACGCCGAAACCGTGCGCACCGGTCAGATCGGTGCGGATCGCATCGCCAATGGCGAGCACGCGCTTGCGCGCGACCGTGCGGCCCGCCGCGGCTTCTGCCTTCGCCAGCGCCATCTCGTAGATCGGCCGGTACGGCTTGCCGGCATAGACCACCTCGCCGCCCATGCCGGCGTAGAGATCGGCCACCGCGCCGGCGCAGTAAACCAGCTTGTCACCGCGCTCGACCACGACGTCGGGATTGCCGCAGATCATGAATACCTTGCGCGCCAGCATGCCTTCGAGGCGCGCGCGGTAATCCTCCGGCGTGTCGCGGTCATCGTCGTCGAGCCCGGAGCAGACCACGTAGTCGGCGCTTTCCAGCGGCGCAAATTGCACGTTGAGACCGGTGAAGATTTCGATGTCGCGTGTCGGGCCCATGTGAAAAAGGCTCTGCCCTGGCCGCTGCTCGATCAAGGAGCGGGTCACGTCGCCTGACGAGACAATCGCATCATAGGTTTCGCGCGGGACACGCAGGGCCTCGAGCTGGCGCGCCACCACGTTGTGCGGACGCGGCGCGTTGGTGATGAACACCACGACGGCGCCGGCGTCGCGCGCGTGCATCAGCGCATCGCAAGCCTGCGGAAACGCGGCGATGCCGTTATGCGTGACGCCCCAGACGTCGCACAGCAGGGCGTCGTAGTTAGACGCGATGGCGGAGAAATGCGGGATGAATGGTGGCACGAATAACCGATCAGGCGCCGGCGCCGGCGAATTCGCTCAGGTCTTCGGCCGATGACGGCTTGCCTTCGGTGCCGCCATGCAGCGCTTCGGCGCGCACCGGCCGCGGCGCCGAGAACAGGAAGCCTTGTCCGAAACGCACGTCATATTCCAGCAGATCGACCACCATGTTCTCGTTCTCGATGCGCTCGGCGATCAGATCGATGCCGGAGCGGGCCAGCAGATCGGCCAGATCCTCGGGGTGAATGTCGCTCTGCGCATTGGCCGCCTTGTTGAGCAGGAGCTTGGCCGGCACCTTGAGAAATCGGAACCAGCGGTCGGCCAATTCCTTAGGCTCCATGCGCAAATCGGTGACGTGATCCATCGAGAAGCGGAAGCCGCGTTCGGCGAGAGCCGAGAGGCCTTCGTTCTCCATCGGCCCGAAGTTGCGGTAGGCTTCTTGCGTGAATTCGAACATCAGCGCATTGCTGAGCGCGCGGTTG
>JANMSZ010000052.1:0-5188 GCA_031389925.1 Hyphomicrobiales bacterium
CAACCGCGACGGCGTGCCGGTGCGCTTGAGCGGCGACCCGCCCGAACGGCTGGACCTGTCGCTCGACACCTTGGTGCCGGAAAACGCCAACAAGCCCTACGACATCAAGGAACTGATCCAGAAGACCGTGGACGACGGCGACTTCTTCGAGCTGCAACCCTTCGCACCCATCACCGCAATCTCGGCATGCGGCCACGCAAAGTTCACGTCGCCGCGCAGGTGTTTGGACGACATCACGTCATAGGCGCCGCCGTAGGCCTTGCGCGTGATCACCGTCACCTTGGGCACCGTGCACTGGCTGTAGGCGAACAAGAGCTTGGCGCCGTGCTTGATGAGGCCGCCATATTCCTGATCGGTGCCGGGCAGAAAGCCTGGCACGTCGACGAAGGTGACGATCGGGATCGAGAAGGCGTCGCAGAAGCGCACGAAGCGCGCAGCCTTGCGCGAGGCGGCACTGTCGAGCACGCCGGCCAGCACCAGCGGCTGGTTGGCGACGAAGCCCACCGTGCGCCCGGCGATGCGGCCGAAGCCGATGACGATGTTCATGGCGTGCTTGGCGGAAATCTCGAAGAAGTCGCCCTCGTCCACGACTTTGTGGATCAGTTCCTTGATGTCGTAGGGCTTGTTCGGATTATCCGGGATCAGCGTGTCGAGCGAGGGATCGAAGCGGTCGGGATCGTCGGCCGCCGGCCATTCCGGCACGCCGGTCTCGTTGTTGGCCGGCAAGAAGTCGATCAGCCTCCGCATCTGCAGCAGACACTCGACGTCGTTCTCGAAGGCGCCGTCGGCGACGCCGGATTTCGTCGTGTGCACGCTGGCGCCGCCGAGTTCCTCCGCGGTGACGACTTCGTTGGTCACGGTCTTGACCACATCCGGACCGGTCACGAACATGTAGGAGGTGTCGCGCACCATGAAGATAAAGTCGGTCATGGCCGGCGAATAGACGTCGCCGCCCGCGCAGGGTCCCATGATGACGCTGATCTGCGGAATGACGCCGGAAGCCAGCACATTGCGTTTGAACACCTCGCCGTAACCGCCGAGGGCTGCGACGCCCTCCTGGATGCGCGCGCCGCCGGCGTCGAACAGACCGATGACGGGACAGCGCGCCCGCATCGCCATGTCCTGCACTTTGATGATCTTCTGTGCGTGCGCTTCCGACAGCGAGCCGCCGAACACCGTGAAGTCTTTCGAGAACAGATAGACGACGCGGCCGTTGACCGTGCCCCATCCGGTGACGACGCCGTCGCCGGGGATCTTCTGCTTTTCCATGCCGAAATCGGACGAGCGGTGCTCGACGAACATGTCGAATTCCTCGAACGAGCCTTTGTCGAGCAGCAGTTCGATGCGCTCGCGGGCGGTCAGCTTGCCTCTGCTGTGCTGGGCGTCGATGCGCTTTTTGCCGCCGCCGAGGCGGGCCTCGTCGCGCCGCTCTTCCAGCCTGTCGAGAATGTCCTTCATGGGCCGCTTGATCCCCTCGCCTGGCTTGGTCCGTCTTTGCGCTATCATTGCTGCATTGCGGTGCAAAAGCCATACCAGGGTGATTGCCCTTTCCCCGCCCTTGGCAGGGCCCGCAAAGCCTGATTACAAGCACCGCATGACCGAACCCGCGAAGACCGACGCCCTGCTGCAGCAGGGCCTGTTCCACCACCGCCAGGGCCAGCTCGCGCTGGCCATGGAGCGCTATGTCGAGGTGCTGCAAGGCGACCCGACCAATGCCGACGCTCTCTATTATGTCGCCGTGGTCGCCTGCGAGGACGGCCAGTACCAGCAGGGCGTCGATCTGGCCAAGCGCGCCATCGACGTCGGCAAGCCGCAGGCCCGCGTGCACAATCTGATGGGCCAGGCCTATGACCGGCTCAAGCAGCCGCTCGAGGCGATCAAGGCCTACGATGCTGCCCTCGCGCTCGATCCGAATTTCGCCGCCGCGCATGGCAACCGCGCCAGCATTCTCGCCGACACCGGTTTCCAGGATGAAGCGCTCAAGGCCTACGACCGCGCGCTCGCGCTCAACGCCAACTCCGGCGCCGACTGGCTCAACCGCGGCACGCTGCTGCACGACATGGGCAAGCTGGCGGAGGCGGTCGAGAGTTACAACCGCGCGCTGGCGCTGGCGCCCGATCTGCCCGAAGGACACGCGGGCCGGGGCGTGGCGCTGATGGGGCTCGGCAAGCTCGATGACGCGTTGGAAGAGATCGATCGCGCCATCAAACTCAATCCGGCAATGGCGGTAGCGCACAAAGCCCGCGCCGCGGCACTCACCGTCATGAAGCGCAACGACGAGGCGAAGGTGGCCTTGGATCGCGCCAACGAGATCGAAAAAGCGATGGCGGAACAAAAGCCGACTCTAACGAACTAGCTTCAACACACTCACCGCCGCTTCGAAATCCGCGACGCGAAACGCGCGGCGGTCGAGCGCCTGGTCGTCGCGTCCCCAGTATTCCATCTGGAAATCTTCATCGGCATGGGCTGCGGCCCAGGCCGCGTCTTTGTCGATCGCGCCTTGCGCCAGCGCGAGCGCGAGCAAGGCCGAACCGGTGAGCGTCGTGATCGACGCCACCGCAGCAAGACGCCAGATGTCTGCCGGGATCGCCGCGCGCGCCGCCGCGATGGCCTCGTCCGGCTGCGCGGCAAAGACGATGCCTTCGATCAGCATGAAACGCGCACCAAGTTTTTCATACGCCCATGCGATCACCGGATCCCAATGCTGCGCCTGCCGCGCGACCAGACCGGGCGGCGCATCGGCGCGATAACACAGCAGATCGGAACCGAGGTACTTGGTCACCTCGTCGGCGACAGCGCCGGCATGGTCGGCGACCGCGTCGATGGCGGCGTTGGCCAGGCGCGTCAGCGGCATCGCCGCCGGGTCGATCACTTTATCTTGCGCGTCCCATTCCCGCGCGATGAGATCGGCCAGCGTCCGCGTTGGCGCCGCCAGGGCGCGCCGCTGCGGCGTCTTTACCGGCTTGCCGTCGAGCAGGATGGCAAAGCCGCCCTTACCCGCCGCCTCACCGACCGAGGCACGCTCGTAGAACCGCTTGCGCAAGGACGCCCGCGCGCCCTGTCGCGCCGATACCATCGGGTCGAGCGGCTGATTTTCGTAAATCTCGGTGAAAATGTCGCGCATCAGGCCGTCATTATTGTGCGCCGCAATAGGGCGGAACCGCGGCGCGATTGCCGCAGGAAACGCGTACCGGAACGTGGGCCCTGTGTCATCCTGGGGCCCCTTTCAGGGAGCGAAAAGGCCAGCAACGACTAGCGGTTGATGGACCCCTGCCATGACCGAAGGATAGGTAGCTTTGAGCGCTTCTAAGCCATAATATCGGCGTCGGAATCGAGCCGGATCACAAGGCTCGAACCGAAGAAGAGTACATGGGAAGAGCAGCCGCCTTGCCGTCAAAAAAGCGGCTGTGACGCGCGACCTAAGTCAGTCGTTCGCATAAAGCGGGGCGTGTTTCGAGGAAGCAATGAAGAACACTGACATTTCCAATCCCGAATACTTTCATAAGGTCGTGGATTGCCAATATGCCTGCCCCGCGCACACCCCGGTCCCCGAATATATCCGGCTGATTTCCGCCGGGCGCTACTCCGACGCCTACATGATCAACTGGAAGTCGAATGTGTTTCCGGGAATTCTCGGCCGCACCTGCGACCGTCCCTGCGAACCGGCGTGCCGCCGCGTGCGCGTCGAGGACGAGCCGGTCGCGATCTGCCGCCTGAAGCGCGTCGCCGCCGATTACAAAGACGACATCACCGCGCGGCTGCCCAAGCCTGCGCAGCACAAGAACGGCAAGCGCGTCGCTTTGGTCGGCGCCGGCCCCTCCTCGCTGACCGTGGCGCGCGACCTCGCTCCGCTCGGCTACAGCGTGACGGTGTTCGACGGCGACAATAAAGCCGGCGGCATGATCCGCACGCAAATTCCGAAATTCCGTCTGCCCGACAGCGTCATTGACGAAGAGACCGGCTACATCCTCAATCTCGGCGTCGACTTCCGCGCCGGAAAACGCATCGACAGCATGAAGGCGTTGCTCGCCGAAGGCTGGGACGCGATCTTCGTCGGCTCCGGCGCGCCGCGCGGCCGCGACCTCGACATTCCGGGCCGCAAGGAAGCGGCCAAGAACGTTCACATCGGCATTGATTGGCTGTCGTCGGTGTCGTTCGGTCACATCACCAAGATCGGCAAGCGCGTCATCGTGCTCGGCGGCGGCAACACGGCGATGGACTGCTGCCGCTCGGCGCGCCGCCTCGGCGGCGAAGAGGTCAATGTCGTGGTGCGCTCCGGCTTCGACGAGATGAAGGCCAGCCCTTGGGAAAAAGAAGACGCCCAGCACGAAGGCATCCCGATCCATAACTTCCTGGTGCCGAAAGAATTCACCCACGAGAACGGCAAGCTCCCCGGCGTCACCTTCGAGAAGGTGAAGGCCGAGTTGGACGCCAAAGGCCGGCGCAAGCTGGTGAATGCCGGCGAACCGGATCAGCACTTCCCCTGCGACGACGTGCTGGTGGCCGTCGGCCAAGAGAACGCCTTCCCCTGGATCGAGAAAGACTGCGGCATCGAGTTCGACGAATGGCACATGCCCAAGGTCGACAAGGTGACGTTCGGTTCGACCAATCCGCGGGTATTCTTCGGCGGCGACGCCGCCTTCGGCCCTAAGAACATCATCTGGGCGGTGGCGCATGGCGACGAGGCCGCCGTCTCGATCGACAAGCTGCTCAACGGCGAAGACCTCACCGACCGCCCGATGCCGGCGGTCGACCTGATGAGCCAGAAGATGGGCATCCACGAATGGTCCTACGACAACGAGATCGAACTCGATAAGCGCTACAAGGTGCCGCATCGCGACACTGTGGTGGCGCTGAAAGACATCAAGGCCGAGGTCGAACTCGGCTTCGACATCCAGCTTGCCGTCAAGGAAGCCGGACGCTGCCTGAATTGCGACGTCCAGACGGTGTTCTCGGCGCAGCTCTGCATCGAGTGCGATGCCTGCGTCGACATCTGCCCGATGGACTGCATCACCTTCACCGAGAACGGCGAAGAAGCCGATCTGCGCAAGCGCCTCACCGCGCCGGCGCCCACTCTCACCCAGGATCTCTATGTCCAGGACGGGCTCAAGACCGGCCGCGTCATGGTCAAAGACGAAGACGTATGTCTGCATTGCAGCCTCTGCGCCGAGCGTTGTCCGACCGGCGC
>JANMSZ010000095.1:0-2249 GCA_031389925.1 Hyphomicrobiales bacterium
GATCATGCGGTTCTACGACACCGAGCGCGGCAAGATCGTGATCGACGGGCAGGACATCAGCACGGTGTCGCGCCGTTCGTTACGCCAGCACGTCGCTTACGTGGGGCAGGACGTGTTCCTGTTCCGCGGCACCGTCCGCGAGAACATCGCCTTCGGCAAGCCGGACGCCAGCGAAGACGAGATTGTCGCCGCGGCCAAGGCCGCCTATGCGCATGACTTCATCACGACGTTCCCGCGCGGCTACGACACGCCGGTCGGCGAGCATGGCCTGCAACTGTCGGGCGGCCAGCGTCAGCGCGTCGCGATTGCCCGCGCGCTGATCAAGAACGCGCCGATCATCCTGCTCGACGAGGCCACAGCGGCGCTCGATTCCGAATCCGAATTGCAGGTGCGCGAGGCGATGGATCACCTGTGCAAAGGCAAGACCACGCTGGCGATCGCGCACCGGCTGCACACCATCTCGCACGCCGACCGCATCTACGTGGTCGAGGACGGTCGCGCCGTCGAATCCGGGCGGCACGACGAGCTGCTGCGCAAGAGCGGCCGCTATGCCGCGTTCTACCGGCTGCAACTCAAGCAGCAGGAAGCCAAGCCGCCCATCGCCGAAGTCGCGGCATCCGGTTGATCGCATGAGCGCGGAGCAGCAGGCGACGACCCTGACGCCGCCTGAATTGAGCGTAATCGTTCCGACGTTCAACGAATCCGAAAACTTGCCGGTGCTGGTCGAGCGCCTGCGCGCAGCGCTGCAAGGCGTCGCCTGGGAAATGATCGTGGTCGACGACGATTCCCCGGACGGCACCGCCGCCGTCGCGCGCAAGATCGGCGAGAGCGACATCCGCATCCGCTGCCTGCGCCGGGTCGGACGCCGTGGCCTGTCGGGCGCCTGTCTGGAGGGCATGCTGGCGAGCCAGGCGCGCTTTGCCGCCGTGATCGACGCCGATCTGCAGCACGACGAGAAGTTGCTCAAGCCGATGCTGGAGAAGATGCGCGACGGCGCGACCGATGTGGTGATCGGCACGCGCTACGCCGAAGGCGGCAGCACCGGAGATTTTTCCAGCGGGCGCAAATGGATCAGCGTCACCGCGACTCGCGTCGCCAATGTGGTGCTCGGCCGCAAGCTGTCCGATCCGCTCAGCGGCTTTTTCATGCTGCGCCGGGACGTGGTCGAAACCATCGCGCCGAAGCTGTCGACGCAGGGCTTCAAGATACTGCTCGATATCGTCTCGACCGGCGGACCGTCGCTGCGCATCGCCGAATTGCCCTATACGTTCGGCTCGCGGCTCCAGGGTGCCAGCAAACTCGATACCCGCGTGGCGCTCGATTACGCCGGGCTGCTGCTGGCCAAGGCGACGGGCAATCTGCTGTCGCTGCGCTTCATCTTTTTCTGCCTGGTCGGCTTGACCGGCATCGTCGTGCACTTTGTCGTACTCTGGCTTGGCCTGACGCTCATCGGCCTGTCGTTCGAATGGGCGCAGGGGCTAGCCATTGCGGTGGCCATCGCCAATAACTTCGCGCTCAACAACGCCATCACCTATCGCGATCAGCGGCTGACCGGCGTCAATTATGTCACCGGCTTGCTGCTGTTCTACGTGATCTCGAGCATCGGCGCGATTTCCAACCTCAGCGTCGGCACCTGGCTGTTCGGCCAGGATCAAACCTGGTGGCTCGCCGGGCTGGGCGGCGCGGCGATGAGCGTGGTGTGGAATTACGCCGTGTCGTCGATGATGGTCTGGCGCCGCTAGACCGGCGCGGTTTGGCGCACGTCGCCGCGGACAATCACGAAGGCCAGGAACGCCAGCAGCACCAGCGCGCTGATCACCAGGAAATTGTGCTGGTACGACCACTCGGTCAGGAAGTGCCCGGCGAGGTCGTTCGACGTCGCCGTGCCCATGATGAAGGCAATCGCCATCGTCACGATGGCCGGCACGCGCAGCGAGCGGTCGCGGATCGCCAGGCCGATCACCGTCATGTAGGGCAGCACCAGCAGGATGTAGTGATAGCGGCTGGTCATCGGCGATAGCATCAGCATGCTGATCGCCAGGATGGAGCCGTCGACCGCGACGAAATCGTCGCGGCGCGCCGTGCGCAACATCAGCAGACCGACAAACGCGACATAGATGGCGCACAGGCTGTAAAGGATCACCTGGCCGTAAACTTCCGCCGCGGTGCCCACCACCATGCGTGCCACGGTGCCGCGGAACGAGTGGTTGAGGATGTTGGCGCCCATCCAGGTTTTCCAGAACGTCGCG
>JANMSZ010000118.1:0-1564 GCA_031389925.1 Hyphomicrobiales bacterium
CGTCGAAGGCACCCTGCTCGTAGAGCGCAATGACCTTGCGCGCGACGGCGTCGGCATTGTCGAAGCCCAGGTACCGAACGCCGCGCAGCTCGACAGTCTCGATGATCTGCTTTTCGTAATTGCGCTTGAGCTGGTCGAAGCCCTTCCTGCCGACGCAGAAGAACTTGACCTGCTTGCCCTGGTTCGTGAGGGCATTGGCGCGCTCGCGGGCCAGCCGCACGATCTATGAGTTGAAGGCGCCGCACAGGCCGCGCTCGGCGGTGCAGACCAGCAGCAAGTGCACCTGGTCGGAGCCGGTGCCGGCGAGCAGCCTCGGCGCGGCCGACATGTCGCCGACGGCGCCCGCGATGTTGGCCAGCACCTTGTCCATGCGCTCGGCATAGGGGCGCGCCGCTTCGGCGGCGACCTGCGCGCGTCGCAATTTGGACGCCGCGACCATCTGCATGGCCTTGGTGATCTTCTGCGTCGCCTTGGTCGAGGCGATGCGGACGCGCATGTCCTTGAGGCTGGCCATTGCGTCTCAGTCCTCTCGCCCGCTGCCCAAACCGCTCATCACGCGAACGTCTTGGCGAAGCCGTCGACCACGCCCTTGAGCTTGCCGGCCGTGGCGTCGCTCAGGTCGCTGGTCTTGCGGATGTCCTCGAGGATATCCGTGTGCTTGCCGCGCAGCAGGCCGAGCAGTCCGTCCTCGAAGCTGCGCACGCGGTTGACCGGGATCGGATCGAGGTAGCCGTTGACGCCGGCGTAGATCACGCAGACCTGCTCTTCCATCTTGAGCGGTGAGAACTGCTGCTGCTTGAGCAGCTCGGTCAGGCGCGAGCCGCGGCTGAGAAGGCGCTGGGTCGTCGCGTCGAGGTCGGAACCGAACTGCGCGAAGGCTGCCATCTCGCGATACTGCGCGAGCTCGCCCTTGATCTTGCCGGCGACCTTCTTCATCGCCTTGGTCTGCGCGGCGGAGCCGACGCGCGACACCGACAGGCCGACGTTCACCGCCGGACGAATGCCCTGATAGAACAGGTCGGTCTCCAGGAAGATCTGGCCGTCGGTGATCGAGATGACGTTGGTCGGGATATAGGCCGAAACGTCGTTGGCCTGGGTTTCAATAACCGGCAACGCCGTGAGCGAGCCGCCGCCCTTCGCATCATTCAATTTCGCCGCGCGCTCCAGCAGGCGGGAATGCAGGTAGAATACGTCGCCGGGATAGGCTTCGCGGCCCGGCGGACGGCGCAAGAGCAAGGACATCTGGCGGTAAGCCACGGCCTGCTTGGAAAGATCGTCATAGGCAATCAGCGCATGCATGCCATTGTCGCGGAAATATTCGCCCATGGTGCAGCCCGTGAACGGGGCCAAATATTGCATTGGCGCCGATTCAGATGCGGTGGCGGCCACGATGATGGAATATTCCAGCGCACCCGCATCTTCGAGAATCTTCACGAACTGGGCAACGGTCGAACGCTTCTGTCCGCACGCCACGTAAACGCAGTAGAGCTTTTCTTTTTCCGGGCCATTCTGGTGAATGGGCTTCTGGTTCAGGATGGCGTCGAGAATGATGGCTGTTTTGCCG
>JANMSZ010000140.1:0-4096 GCA_031389925.1 Hyphomicrobiales bacterium
GCTCGGCGCCATGCTCGCGCAACAGCTCGGCGTGCCTTTCATCGAACTCGACCGCGAGATCGAGCGGCGCAGCGGCGCGACGCTGAGCGAGATCTTCGACATGTTCGGCCAGGAGACATTCCGCCGCGCCGAGCGCGACGCCCTCGACGACGTGCTGCGCCAGCACCCCGCTTTCGTGGTCGCCACCAGCGGCAGCATCGTCACCGAGCCGGGCACGCTCGAACTGCTGCTGTCGTCGTGCTTCACAGTGTGGGTGCGCGCCGAACCGGAAGAGCACATGAAGCGCGTGATGGCGCAAGGCGACATGCGGCCCATGGCCAACAGCATGCGCGCCATGGAAGACCTGATTTCGATTCTCAAGAGCCGCGAGCCGCTTTACGCCAAGGCGGAGGCCGCCCTGACCACCACCGGAAAATCGCCGGAGCAAAATCTGGCCGAACTGTTGCGCCTGGTGGAAATTCCCGATAGTCGCATCAAGCGTAAATCAGCTTAAGGACGACGACGAATGAGCGAAGCGATCAAGACCGATGTTCTGATCATTGGCGCGGGGCCGGTCGGGCTTTTTGCCGTGTTTGAATTGGGCCTACTCGACATCAAGACGCACCTGGTCGACATCCTCGACAAGGTCGGCGGCCAGTGCGCGGAGCTTTATCCGGAAAAGCCGATCTACGACATTCCGGCGATCCCCTTCATCACCGGGCAAGGCCTCAGTGAAGCGCTGATGGAGCAGATCAAGCCGTTCCATCCGACCTTCCACCTCGGCGAGATGGTGACGACGATCGAGAATATCGGCGATCCGGCTTTTCGCGTCACCACCGACCGCGGCAAGGTGTTCGAATGCCGCGCCGTCGTCATTGCCGCCGGCGGCGGCTCGTTCCAGCCCAAGCGCCCGCCGATCGCCGGCATCGAGCCTTACGAAAACAAGTCCGTCCATTACGCGGTGCGCAAGATGGACGCGTTCCGCGACAAGAATCTGCTGATCGTCGGCGGCGGCGACAGCGCGCTGGACTGGACGCTCAATCTGCAGCCGGTCGCCAAGCGCCTCACCCTCGTTCATCGCCGCGACGATTTCCGCGGCGCGCCGGCGAGCGTCAGCAAGATGCGCGCGCTGGTCGCGGCCGGCAGCATGGATCTCAAGATCGGCCAGGTGTCGGACCTTGAGGGCACCGACGGCCAGCTCACCGCCGCCAGCATCAAGGGCGCCGACGGCGCGATCAGCCGCGTCGAGGTCGACGCCATGCTGCCGTTCTTCGGGCTGACCATGAAATTGGGTCCGGTGGCGAATTGGGGCTTCGACCTCAAGGATGAGTTGATCCCGGTCGACGTCAGCACCTTCGAAACCAGCAAGCCCGGCCTGTTCGCCGTCGGCGACATCAATACCTATCCCGGAAAGCTCAAGCTGATCCTGTCCGGCTTCCACGAAGCGGCGCTGATGGCGCAGCGCGTACACCACTATGTGCATCCGGAAAAGCGGCTGGTGTTTCAATACACGACGTCATCCACGAGCCTTCAGAAAAAGCTCGGTGTAGCCTAATGCCCAAGATCACTTTCATCGAACATGACGGCACCGTGCACACCGTCGAGGCCGAGATCGGCTCGACCGTCATGGAAACCGCGCAGCGCAACGACGTCACCAGCATCGTCGCCGAATGCGGCGGCGGTTGCACCTGCGCGACTTGCCTCGTGCATGTCGACGATAAGTGGAGCCCGGCCGTCGGCCCGCCTTCGGCCGAGGAAGAGGACATGCTGGACTTTGCGTTTGAGGTGAAACCGACCTCGCGGCTCGCCTGCCAGATCAAGGTGACCGAGGCGCTCGACGGCCTGGTGGTCTACACACCGGCGTATCAGGGGCGGTAAAATCAGAGCCGCGTCGCCAGCCAGTCGCCGATATAGTCGATGCCGACCTGCCGGTTGTCGACCTGGACGTGATGATCGCCGCCCTCCTCCGGTGTGAACACCTTCAGCGTCTTGTCCTTCGAACCGACATTGTCGTAAAGCTGTTGGGCAATAGACGGCGGCGTGAGCAGGTCGCTGGCGCCATGCGCGATCAGAATCGGACACGTGATTTTGTCGGCCACGCCTTCGAGGGTGAAGTCCTTCACCTTCTTCATCGCCAGTTCCATGTTCGCGACGCCGAGCACCCAAGGCAACTGGAAGTGCGAGGTCGCCGAGCCCTTGGCGCTGGCCTTGATGCCTTCCCAGCGCGTCTGCCAAGCGGCGTGATAATCGTAATGCCCGCCCCAGGCGACCACGGCCTTGTAGCGCTTCTCGAACGCCACCGCGCGCGGCGCGTAATAGCCGCCGGCGCTGTAAGCCATCAGCGCGACGCGATCCTTGGCGACGTCGCCGCGGCTGGCGACGTAATCATAAGCAGCACCGGCCGGCACTTCGTAGTCGTAGCGCGACGGCAGATTGCGCAGGCGCAGCGACTCGCCCTGCCCTGGGCCGTCGATCGCCAGCACGTGATAGCCGCGGAACGCCAGCTCCATGCCGCCGAACAGCACGCTCATCTCTTTGCAATTGTCGAGGCCGTCGAACATCACGACCGTCGGCGCCGGGCCTTTGGCCACCGGCGACTTCAGGAAATAAGCGGCCATCGCCGAGCCTTCATAGGCGACGTCGACGAATTCGATGTTGGAATAGCGGAGCTTGAGACCTTCGTGGAAGCAGTGCAGCGCCTTTTTGTACATGGCGGTCTTCTGCGTGCCCGGCTCGATCATGCGTTCGCCGGTGTAGTAATAATTGCCGGCGCGGAGATAATAGTTGCCCGCGGTGGCGTCGTGCTTTTCCGCGGCGGCAGCTTTGGCATAACCCTCGATGCGCGCGCCCATGGCGCCCCATTCTTCCCACCAAGCCTGCGGCTCGTCGATGCGCGCGTGCAGCCGCTGAACGACCTGGTCAATCTCGCCCAGGGCCACGGAGCCGGTCGGCGCCATGCCTTTGCAGACCAGCGTGGCGTTCGACCATTGATAGTGATCGGGAAAACTATGGATCCAGTTTCCGAGATACGGCGTCGGTTTTGCGGTCATGTCAGCGCGCGCCTGCGTATTGCAAATCGGGTGAAGGAGCCGAGCCCGCCTCAACGCCCCGCGGCGTAGCCCTGCATGCCGCGCGGATTGGCAGCGGCGCGGCGGCGGTTGCCGACGCGCGACGCCGCGGTCAGGCGGCCTTCCGACCACGCCGGGCCGACTTCGACCTCGTGGCCCCTCGCCCGCAATTCCTTGATCGTCGCTTCCGGCACGCGGGATTCCACGACCAACACACCCGGCCGCGAGGTGCGCGGCCAGAACGAAATTGGAAAATGCTCGGAGTGCCAGGCCGGCGCGTCGATCGCCTCCTGCATGTTCATGTTGGAATGCGCGTGGCGCAGCAGGAACTGCGTGATCCACTGGTCCTGCTGGTCGCCGCCGGGCGAGCCCCAAACAATGTAAGGCTCGCCGTCGCGCAGCGCCAAAGTCGGCGACAGCGTCGTGCGCGGCCGCTTGCCGGGCACCAGCGCCGCCGGATGCTTTTCGTCGAGCCAGAACATCTGCGCGCGGGTGCCGAGACAGAAGCCCAGTTCGGGAATGACCGGGGAGGATTGCAGCCAGCCGCCCGACGGCGTCGACGACACCATGTTGCCGGCCTGGTCGATGATGTCGAAATGCACGGTGTCGCCGTTGACGTTGCCCATGCGGCCGACGGTCGGTTCACCGGCGCCGAGCGCGCCGACCGCAAGACGCGGCCCGTCTTCGCGACGCATCTGCACCACGCCGCCGAAACCTTCGACCGAACCGGGCCGCAATTCCAGCGACGCCTTGTTCGTAATCAGCTTGCGGCGCTCGGCGTTGTAGCGTTCCGACAGCAAGGTCTCGATCGGCACCTTCACGAAATCCGGATCGCCGTAGAAGGCTTCGCGGTCGGCGAAGGCGAGCTTGGTGGCCTCGACCTGCAGGTGGATGAAGTCGGGGCCGACCGGATCGAGATCGTCCAGCGCGTAGCCCTGCAGCAGCGCGAGTTGTTGCAGCGTCACCGGACCCTGGCTCCAGACGCCGGCCTTGCACACGGTGAAGCGGCCGTAATCATAGGTCAGCGGCGCCTCGACATGCGCCTGCCA
>JANMSZ010000161.1:0-1847 GCA_031389925.1 Hyphomicrobiales bacterium
GAGCGCACTGGCTGTCGGCGCAACGTTTTCGACGCGCGTGCTGTCGGCGGCGCCGCCGGCGAGCGTGGTCACGCCGGCGCTGATCGAAGCGGCGAAAAAAGAAGGCAAGGTGATCTGGTACACGTCGGTCGATTTGCCGATCGCCGAAAGAATCGGAAAAGGCTTCGAAGCCAAATACGGCATTCCGGTGCGGGTCGAGCGCACCGGCGCCGAGCGTGTGTTCCAGCGCATCGGCCAGGAATACGCCAGCAAAATTCACGCCGTCGATGTGGCTAATTCCTCCGACGCTGCGCATTTCATTGTCTGGAAGCGCGACGGTCTGCTGCAAGCCTATCTGCCGGAAGACGTCGCCAAATTTTACCCGGCCGAGCACAAGGACCCGGACGGCCATTTCGCGAGCTTTCGCGTTTGGGTGTGCATCATCGCCTACAACACCAATCTGGTGAAAAAGGAAGACGCGCCAAAGAGCTTCGCCGATCTGCTCGATCCGAAATGGAAGGGCAAGCTCGTCAAGGCCCATCCCGGCTATAGCGGCACCATCATGACCGCGACCTACCAGATGCAGCGCGATCTCGGCTGGGGCTATTTCGAAAAACTGGCGACGCAAAACATCATGCAGGTGCAGTCGTCGGCCGATCCGCCGAAGCGCCTGGCGCTCGGCGAACGCGCGGTGATGGCCGACGGCAACGAGTACAATATTTTCCAGATCAAGGAAAAGGACGGCGCGGTCGAAGCGGTCTACGCCACCGAGGGTTCTCCCTTGATCGTCGGGCCGACCGGCATGTTCAAGAATGCGCCCAATCCGAACGCCGCCAAGCTGTTCTGCAATTACAGCTTCACGCCGGAATGCCAGCAGCTCATCATCGATGTCGGCGGCCTGCGCTCCATGCATCCGCAGACCAAGGAAAAGGCCGGACGCACGCCGTTCAAGGACATCAAGGTGATGAAGGACGATGCCGCCGCGGTCGAGAAGATGAGTGACGAGATCAAGCAGCGATACACCAAGATCTTCAAGGTCTAAAGGCAATAGCCCCGGCCGTATGCGGCCGGGGGAAATGCACGCCACAACCAACAAAACGGGCACGCCATGACACTTCTTTCAAAACGCGATGCGCTGAAAGGCGCTGCGGCGCTGGGCTTCAGCGCGCTTGCCATTCGAGTTTCCGCCGCACAGACGGCGGAGGCGGTGACGCCGGCCTTGATCGAGGCGGCGAAAAAAGAAGGCAAGGTTGTTTTCTACACGGCGATGGACCTGCAGTTCGCGGAGCGCTTCGGCAAGACGTTCGAAGCGAAATATCCCGGCATTTCCGTGCGCGTGGAGCGGTCCGGCGCCGAGCGCGTTTTCCAACGCATCGACCAGGAATATTCCTCCAACATCCGCACCGTGGATGTCGTCAACACCGCCGACCAGGCGCATTGCCTCATCTGGAAGCGCAAGGGCTGGCTCGCGTCCTATCTGCCGGAGGAGGTCGCGAAGCATTACGACAAGCGTTACTACGACCCGGAGGGGCTCTTCGTAACGACGCGAATCCTCATCTCGCCATTCGGCTACAATACCAATTTGGTAAAGGCTGAGGACGCGCCCAAGAGCTTCAAGGATCTGCTCGATCCGAAGTGGAAGGGCAAATTGGTCAAGGCGCATCCGGCCTATAGCGGCACGATCATGAACTCGACGTTCCAGATCGCGCGCGATCTGGGCTGGGACTACCTGGTGAAACTGGCCGCGCAGAACGTCATGCAGGTCCAGTCTGCAACAGATACGCCAAAGAGAATTGCCCTCGGCGAACGCGCGGTCATGGTGGACGGCGCGGGCTATCTCGTCATCCGCAACAAGGAAGCGGGCCAGC
>JANMSZ010000174.1:0-4741 GCA_031389925.1 Hyphomicrobiales bacterium
GAACCGATATCGCCATCGGCCAGCGCGCCCAAGATCGCGTCGACCAATGCATGCAGCCCGACGTCGGCGTCGGAATGTCCGACCAGCGCGCGGTCATGGGGAATGCGCACACCGCCGAGCGTCACGTGATCGCCAAAATCCGAACTTTGGCCGAAAGCGTGCACGTCGATGCCGGTGCCGGTGCGCACGTCGCCCAGCGCCTGGAACTGCATGGCCTCGCTGCGCGCGAAGTCCTCCGCATTGGTGATCTTGATGTTGGAGGATTCGCCGGCGAACACGGCGACTTTCATGCCGGCCCATTCGGCGAGAGCGGCGTCGTCGGTGAAGTCCTCGCGGCCGGCGGCGTGCGCGCGGCGATGCGCGGCTAGCAATTTGTCGAAGTTGAAAGCCTGCGGCGTCTGCACTAGGCGCAACGAAGCACGGTCCAGCGTCTTGTCGACATAGCCGAGCGCGTCGATGCTCTTGACGGTGTCGGTGATGGGCAGGGCCGGTATCGCCGCGCCGCTTTGCGTCGCCGCCTGGATCGCGCGCGACAGCAGTTCACCGCTGGCGAAGGGCCGCGCCGCGTCGTGGATCAGCACGATGTCGGGCTTGCGCGCCGCGAGTGCTTCGAGGCCGGCGCGGACCGAGGCCTGGCGGGTCGCGCCGCCGAAGGCCGGAGCGAGGAGGCGGGCATCGCTTATTCCGGACGTGACGTTGTCATAGAGCGCGACATCCTCGGGGTGGATGACCGGCTGTACGGGTCCGACGTTCCGATGTTCTAAGAACATGAACAGCGTGCGGCTCAACAAGATCTCGCCGCTGATCTGCCGGAATTGTTTGGGCAGATCGCCGCTGGCGCGCGTTCCGCGCCCGGCGGCCACGATGACGGCGGCAACGTTCATGTCGGCTGTGCTCCCACTTACCGCTGGCTTAGCGCATGGCGCGGCAAAGGGGAAAACGGTTTTGGCCCTATGTCGGGAACCGGACAAAGGCTTGTTTCGGCTGGCCATAACGGCTTGTCGCCCGTTCTAACCATGAACAATTTATTGCAGTGCAGCACTTGCGCCTTTTTTCAGAATGGCTAAACTCTAAGCAATGGAAGGGGTCGCCTAAATGATAGGCAGCAATCCCGGGCGGGGCCAAATTATCCAGTTTCTCACCAAATCGCTGCGAATTGGCGCTGTCACGGTGCCCAACCGCGTCATCCTGGCGCCGATGTCGGGCATCACCGACACGCCGTTCCGGCGGTTGGCCGAGCGGCTTGGCGCGGGTCTGGTCGTGTCGGAAATGACCGCCTGTGCGGGCCTGGCGACCGGCCAGCGTGAGGCGCGCGTGCGCAGCGAGGGGCAGGGTGTCGGCATCAACGTCGTCCAGCTTGCCGGCTGCGAGGCCCATTGGATGGCCGAAGGCGCCCGCATCGTCGAGGCGCAAGGCGCCCAGATCATCGATATCAACATGGGCTGCCCGTCCAAGCAGGTCACGAACGGCGCGTCCGGTTCGGCGCTGATGCGCGATCTCGACCACGCGCTGGGCCTGATCGAGGCGACGGTCGGCGCCGTCAAAGTTCCGGTCACGCTGAAGATGCGGCTGGGCTGGGATCACGCCAGCATCAATGCGCCCGACCTCGCGCGGCGCGCCCAAAACGCCGGCGTGCAGATGCTTACCGTGCATGGCCGTACGCGGTGCCAATTCTATACCGGCAGCGCCGACTGGTCGGCGGTCCGCGCCGTCAAGCAGGCAGTCACGATCCCCGTTGTCGTCAATGGCGACATCCGCTCGTTCGACGATGCCACCGCGGCTTTGGAAAATTCCGGGGCCGATGCGGTGATGGTCGGCCGTGCCGCGCAGGGCCGTCCGTGGTTCCCCGGACAGATGGCGCACTATCTTGCGACCGGCCAGCGCGGGCAGGCGCCACATTTGTTCGAGCAACTGAGACTGATCGACACGCTCTATGACGAAATGATCGTGCATCACGGCGTCACCATTGGTCGCCGTCATGCGCGCAAGCATCTCGGCTGGGCGCTCGATGCCGCGGCCGCGAGCGCCGGCGTGTCGCTTGACCTTCTCAAGATTCATCGCAGCCGCGTGTTGACGGCCGAAGAGCCGGCGCAAGCCCGCCGCCATTTGGCCGAAGCGTTCGACGCGTTCGCATGGAAGGCCGCCGCATGAGCCGAGCCCACGCCATATCCGCCGATGTCAATTCTCCAGCCGATGCGATGCTGCATGCGCTGCCGCATCCTGTGTTGATGGTCGCGCCCGACGGCAGGATCGCTGACGCCAATGTCGCGGCCGAGCAGTTCTTCGAAGCCTCGATACCGATGTTGCGCCGTCACATGCTGCGCGACCTGGTGCCGTTCGGCTCGCCTTTGTTGACGCTGATCGAACAAGTGCGCCAGCGCGGCGCCGCCGTGAACGAATACAAAGTGGACCTTGCGACGCCGCGCAATCCCGGCGAACGGCTGGTCGATCTGCACGTCGCGCCGCTTACGGAATATCCCGACCACGTCGTCGTGATGCTGCAGGAGCGCACCATCGCCGACAAGATGGATCGCCAGCTCACCCATCGCGGTGCCGCCCGTTCGGTCATCGCGCTGGCCGCCATGCTGGCGCACGAGATCAAGAACCCGCTATCCGGCATTCGTGGCGCGGCGCAATTGCTCGAGCAAGCGGCCGGCGAAGACGACCGCCAGCTCACCAAGCTGATCTGCGACGAGACCGACCGCATCGTGAAGCTGGTCGATCGTATGGAAGTGTTCGCCGACGAGCGGCCGGTCGAGCGCGAGCCGGTCAACATCCATGTCGTGCTCGACCACGTGAAGCGTTTGGCGCAGACCGGTTTTGCGCGCCACATCAAGTTCGTCGAGGAGTATGACCCCTCGCTGCCGCCGGTTTTGGCCAATCGCGACCAGCTTATTCAGGTGTTTCTCAATCTCGTGAAGAACGCTGCCGAAGCGGTCGGCGAGAACGCCATCGACGGCGAAATTCAGATCACCACCGCGTTCCGGCCCGGGGTGCGGTTGTCGGTGCCGGGCGTCAAGGCGCGCGTCGCGCTGCCGCTCGAGTTCTGCATCAAGGACAATGGCCCCGGCGTGCCCGAGGACCTGATGCCGCATCTGTTCGATCCCTTCGTCACCACCAAACAGTCCGGCAGCGGGCTGGGGTTGGCGCTGGTGGCGAAGATCGTGGGCGACCACGGCGGCATCATCGAATGTGAATCGCAGCCGCGGCGGACGGTCTTCCGCGTGCTGATGCCCATCTACACCGGCGACGGCAGCATCGACGATGCTCCGTCTGTCCAGAGCCCCTGAGGACGACGATGCCAACGGGAAGCATTCTAGTTGCCGATGACGATGCCGCGATCCGCACGGTGCTCAATCAGGCATTGTCGCGCGCCGGCTACGAGGTGCGCTCGACCGGCAATGCCGCGACGCTGTGGCGCTGGATCAGCCAGGGTGACGGCGATCTGGTCATCACCGACGTCGTCATGCCCGACGAGAACGCCTTCGATCTGATCCCGCGCATTCGTAAAGCACGTCCCGATCTGCCGATCATCGTGATGAGCGCGCAGAACACATTTATGACGGCAATAAGAGCTTCGGAACTCGGCGCTTACGAATATTTGCCGAAGCCGTTCGACCTCAAAGAGCTGATCGCGATTGTCGGCCGCGCGCTGTCCGAGCCGAAAGAAAAGCGTCCGGCGCCGCCCAAGAACGACGATTTCGATTCGATCCCGTTGGTCGGCCGCTCGCCGGCGATGCAGGAAATCTACCGCGTGCTGGCGCGGCTGATGCAGACCGATTTGACGGTGATGATTTCCGGCGAATCCGGCACCGGCAAGGAATTGGTGGCCAAGGCGCTGCACGATTACGGCAAGCGGCGCGCCGGCGCCTTCGTCGCCATCAACATGGCGGCCATTCCACGCGACCTGATCGAGTCCGAATTGTTCGGCCACGAGAAGGGGGCTTTCACCGGCGCCAACTCGCGCAGCTCCGGCCGCTTCGAGCAGGCCGAAGGCGGCACGCTGTTCCTCGACGAAATCGGCGATATGCCGATGGAAGCGCAGACCCGGCTTCTGCGCGTGTTGCAGCAGGGTGAATACACGACCGTCGGCGGCCGCATGCCGATCAAAAGCGATGTGCGCATCGTCGCGGCTACCAACAAAGATCTACGGCTGCAGATCCAACAGGGCCTGTTCCGCGAGGATCTGTTCTTCCGGCTCAACGTCGTGCCGCTTCGCTTGCCGCCGCTGCGCGAGCGCACCGAGGACATCCCCGATCTGATCCGGCATTTCTTTACCCAGGCGACGCGCGATGGCTTGCCGCCCAAGCAGATCGATCCGGCGGGGCAGGACCGCCTGAAGCGCCATCGCTGGCCGGGCAATGTCCGCGAATTGGAGAACTTGGCGCGGCGGCTGTCGGCGCTATATCCCCAGGAAACAATTACGGCTGGCGTGATCGACGCCGAGTTGGCGCAGCCGGCCATGCCGATCGGCGGCGAGGAGCCGCGCACCGAGGAGACGCTGAGCGCCTCCGTTGAACGCCATCTGTCGGCCTATTTCTCCGGCTTCGAGGACGGCTTGCCGCCGGCGGGCCTGTACCACCGCATCTTGCGTGAGATCGAGTACCCGCTGCTCACGGCGGCGCTCGCCGCCACCCGCGGCAATCAGATCCGGGCGGCCGATCTCCTGGGCGTGAACCGCAACACGTTGCGCAAGAAAATCCGGGACCTGGATATTCAGGTTTTCCGCAGCGGCAACTGA
>JANMSZ010000176.1:0-5376 GCA_031389925.1 Hyphomicrobiales bacterium
CGCTCCGAGGTCAAATCATTCCTAGAAATTAACAATACGTGAGCTCGTCAGGAAAATTCCTACAGCTTTGCCCGATCGTCGCGCCACACAACAGCCGCGAATTCTTTATAACTTTTCGTAGGCAGGCGGGACGGAAAATACGATGACATCCGAAAGTGACGGCGATCTAATATTTCGATCCGCGAATTCGGCGGACGATTCGGATATCGAATTTAAAACCGATCGGAGCGACCTGGCCATCAATTCGCCGCCGCTTGCTCGCAATAACATTAAGTGCCCCCAACAGATTGCATTCCTTAAATTCTGGGAGCACAGCCGCGGCCAGAATCCGTTGCCTTCAATAGCCGTTCTTGACAACGAAAACCTGAGACGCGTCGCTGACAAGTTGATGTTGTGCCGCGTTCACCACGAAGGCGAAGCCCTTCGCTTTTTGATCAAATTTCATGGCAAGCAATTTGAAAAGGCGTACGGCAGAAATTGCGTCGGACAATTTGTCGATGAAGCCGTCGCGCCGGCGCTCCGCGAGAAAGCTCTTGCCATGTTTCGCCAGGCCGTAATGAGCCGAGAGCCGGTTTTTAGTTCGACTCCCCTGCGCGAAGGCGACGGGCCGATTGTCCACTACGAACGGCTACTTCTACCCTTCACCAAAACCGGGCTCACGGTCGAATACATCTGTTGCCTCATAACAATGCACAGCGAAGAGAACGGTTTCAATTTCGATATCGCTTTGAAGGGGCTCCCCATCGACGGGCGAATCTAAAGCCCGCTATTGGTGCTAAGCCGACGCGCAAGGCCCCCCTACTCCTCTTTAAACCCATAAGCCTGCTGGTTACCGGTCGCGCCGTAATATTTGAACGGCAAAAACTTGCCGGTCATCGCCAGCTTGACGCGGTCGCCCCACCCCTCACGCCGCCACGACGCTGATCTTCGCCGCCGCGCGCGAGCGCGGCTTCTTGCGGATGACGATCTCGATATCCTGATCGAGCGCGTTGAGCAGTATCATCAACCGCTCCACCGAAAAGCCATCGAGCTTATAGTTGCGCAGCGCGGAGACCTTGGGTTGATTGAGGCCAAGCCGCGCCGCGGCCGCGGCCTGCGTGAGATGCTGCGCTTCCATGACCGCATTCAGCGCGTAGGCGAGTCTCAGTTTGGTCTGCCGTTCTTCGGCATCGGGGAGGGCCAAGTCCGCGAACACGTTGCCGCTGCCGCGCGTGATGTCGCGTGCCTTGCCTTTGCTAGCGCTCGCTCTTGCCATAACGGCCCTCATAATCCTGTCGTGCCACCTTGAGCCGCCGCGCGATCAACTCGATGTCCGTACGCGCGGTCCTCTTCCCCTGCGGCGATTTTTTCTGGAACGCGTGCAGCACATAGACGACCTGCCGAAAGCGTACGGTGTAGACCGCGCGATAGGTGTCGCCGTCGAAATCATCGACCACCTCGAACACGCCCGGGCCTTCGCCCTTCCACGGCTTTGCTTTCGGATGCTTGCCGCCGAACTGAGCCAGCCCCAGCGCGTTTCCCATCTCGCTTTGGACGGGCACCGGAAAGGCAAGGAAATCCTGCTTGGCCGAGCCGACCCAATCCAGCGGCTTTTCACCAATGGCGAGACGCGGGCGCATATTGAATATCCCAGAATAGGGATGTTTACAATCGAAAGAATTTCGTTCCTGTTTTGTTCTTATCATCTCGGAGGGCGAATTGGCAAGCCCCGACATCGCGGACATCCAGGGTGTGACTCACTCCTCCTTAAACCCATAGGCTTGGCTGTTGCCGGTCGCGCCGTAATACTTGAACGGCAAAAACTTGCCGGTCATCGCCAGCTTGACGCGGTCGCCCTTGGGATCAGGCTGGCGGTCGATGGTCATGTCGAAGTCGATCGCCGACATGATGCCGTCGCCGAACTCCTCCTCGATCAACAGCTTCATCGCCGGGCCGTTGACCAGCACCAGTTCGTAGAGCCGGTAGATCAGCGGATCGGTCGGCGGCATCGGCGTCGCGGTGCCGCGCATCGGCACCTCGTTGATCATCGTCTCCTCGGCCTTGCTGAGGCCGAACAGCTTCGCCGCGTTGGCGGCCTGCGGCTTGGTCAGCTTGTGCTGGCCGAGGATCGCGCCCGTGATCAGCACCGGCGACATGCCTCCGATCTGCTCGCAGATATGTTTCCAGGTCCAACCCTTCTCGCGTTTGATGTCGAGCAGTTTTTCGGTGAGGTCGGAACGTTTCATGAGAGGCTCCTCTTCTTGATCGTGTCGTCAGTGGATGTGGCGATGATCGGGTCAGGCAGGCCGGGGCGCACGACGGCGACATTGCGCGGGTCGAAGGTTGCGCCCTGCTCCTGCATGAAGCCGCGGCTGCGCGTGACCAGGAAATCGATGATGTGGTTGCGCACCGCGTAATAAAGCGGGTGCTTGTGGAAGTCGGCGCGGGCGCGATCCTTCGGCAGCGGGTTCTCGACGATCTCGGCCAGCACCGCGCCGGGCCCGTTGGTCATCAGCACCACCTTGTCGGCGAGATAGATCGCCTCGTCGACGTCATGCGTGATCATGAACACAGTCTGCCCGGTGTCGGTGCAGATGCGGCGCACTTCGTCCTGCAAGGTGCCGCGGGTGAGCGCGTCCAACGCCGAGAACGGCTCGTCCATCAGCATGATCTTGGGCTCGATCGACAGCGCGCGCGCAATGCCGACGCGCTGCTTCATGCCGCCGGACAATTCGGCCGGGCGTTTGTGTTCGGCGCCGGCGAGGCCGACGAGGTCGATGAATTTCTGCGCGTGCGCTTCGACCTGCGCGGTGGTCCAATCGCGGTGGCGCGAGGTCACGGCGTAGGCGACGTTGCCCATCACCGTGCGCCACGGCAGCAGCGAATGGCCCTGGAAGATGACGGCGCGGTCGAGGCTGGGGCCTTCGATCGCCTTGCCGTCGACGATCACGGTGCCGGCCGACGGCGCATCGAGGCCGGCGAGGATGTTGAGGACGGTGGTTTTGCCACAGCCGGAATGGCCGATGACGCAGACGAATTCGCCTTGGCTCATGGAGAGCCACAGGTTCTCGAAAATGGGGGCGGCTGTGCCGTATCGGCGCGAGATGCCCTCGATGGAGATGAAGCCGGTCATTCGGGAAACGTCACAAGCCGGGTGAGCCTAGCGAGGATCAGGTCCAGCAACATCCCCACCACGCCAATCAGCAAAATCGCAACTATCACATTAGTTATAGATAAATTATTCCATTCGTTCCAAACGAAGTAACCTATGCCCGTTCCACCGACGAGCATCTCGGCGGCGACGATCACCAGCCAGGCAATGCCGATGGAGATGCGCATGCCGGTGAGGATGGTCGGCGCTGCGGCGGGAAGAATGATAGTGAAAGCGCGGCGGAAGGTGCCGACTTCCAAAGTCTTGGCGACGTTGAGCCACTCCTTGCGCACCTGCGCCACGCCGAAAGCGGTGTTGATCATCGTCGGCCACAGCGAGCAGATGAAGATCACGAAGATCGACGACAGGCTGGAGTCCTTGATCGTGTAGAGCGCGAGCGGCATCCAGGCCAAAGGCGAAATCGGCTTGAGCACCTGGATGAAGGGATCGAGCGCCTTGCTCATCAGCGGTGACATGCCGATCAAAAACCCGATCGGCACCGCGAACAGCACCGCCAGCCCGTAGCCGAGGAAAACCCGCGCAATCGAATAAGCGAGTTGGATGCCGACGCCTTTGTCGTTCGGGCCATTGTCGTAGAACGGATGGCGTGCGTGCTCCCACAGTTTGGCGCCGACATCGAGCGGACCCGGCATCGCCGATTTGCCCTGCGTCGCGGTGAGCCCCATCAGCTTGGCGTATTCGGGGCTCATCTGCTGCACGGCGCCGGTGCCGCGGGTGGCGACATGCCACGCCAGGATGAAGACGAAGAAGATCGCCAGCGACATGATCGCCGCCCGCCACGTAAGTGAGCGGTTCATGACGAGATCGCCTGATGCGGCCCGGCGGCCGACATCACGACGCCTTCTTGATCTTGAAGCTCGCGAGGTATTCTTCCGGCTTCGATGAATCAAACGTCTTGCCCATCACCACGAAGGTCTTGGTCGTCGTCTTCGGCGGCGTCAGGCCCATTTCCGTCATCAGCTTGGCGGTGTCGGTGGCGAGATATACCTCACTCGCGATCTTGTTGTAATCGATGTCGCCCTTGACCTGACCCCAGCGCTTCATCTGCGTCATGATCCAGACCGCGAAGGACTGCCACGGGAATGGATCGAAATCGACGCGGTTGGCGTCGGTTTTTACATTGCCGAGACCGTCGGCAAACGTGCCGATCAGGATCTGTTCCAGCACGGTGACCGGCTGGTTGATGTAGTTCGCCGGCGCGATGGCCTCCGCGATTTGTTTGCGATTCTCCGGCTTATGCGCAAACGCGGTCGCGTCGATGATAGATTTGAGCAATGCCGCATAAGTGTTCGGCATGGTGGTGACGAATTCCTTCGATGCCGCAAAGGCGCAGCACGGATGTCCTTCCCAGATATCCTTCGACAGAATGTGGATGAAGCCGACACCGTCATAGACCGCACGCTGGTTCATCGGATCGGGGCCGAGGAAGCCATCGATATTGTCGGCGCGCAAATTGGCGACCATTTCCGGCGGCGGCACGGCGCGGATCTGCACATCCTGATCGGGATCGATGCCGTGTTCGGCGAGATAATAGCGCAGCAGATAATTATGCATCGAATAGTCGAACGGGACCGCGAACTTGAAGCCCTTCCAATCCTTCGGATTGCGCTTGTCCTTGTGCTTGATGGACAGCGTGATCGCCTGGCCGTTGATGTTTTCCACCGCCGGCATCGTATAGGGAATAGCATTAGAACCGGCACCCATCGAGATCGCGATCGGCATCGGCGACAGCATGTGGGCGGCGTCGTATTCCTTATTGATGGTCTTATCGCGGATCACCGCCCAGCCGGCGGTCTTGATCACCTCCACGTTCAGCCCATGCTTCTCATAGAAGCCCATGGGTTTGGCCATGATGATCGGCGTGGCGCAGGTGATCGGGATGAAGCCGACCTTGAGGTCCTTCTTCTCGATCGGCCCGCCGGCGGCGAAGACTTCGGTGGCCATCTTCAGCGGGAAGAACTGTGACAGCGCGGCGAAGGCCGTCGAGGCTCCGAGCGTCTTCAGGAAGGCGCGACGGCCGGCGTCTTGCGGGAAAAGCTGCCGCATCACTGCCGAGGCCACCACGTTCTCGTAACGCTTCTCTTCACTCTCGACCGGCGCGCATTGCAGTTGGAGGTCGCGGGCGTGCTCGGCGTCATTGGCATGGCGGCCGCAGGCGCAGCCGGTGCTGTGCAATGGACGGGACGGGTCGAAGGGGTTGTCGAAGGTGGACATGGGTAACTCCA
>JANMSZ010000183.1:0-4353 GCA_031389925.1 Hyphomicrobiales bacterium
ACCTGCAGCCGCCGCCGCTGCGCAGCAAAGGCTGAGCAGAGGGCGCGAATCGACGCGGGCCCAACCTTAACGGCGGACCGTCATGGTGAAAATTTATGGTTAAGCCAGCCTTAACCTCTCTGGGTCATCGTTTCGAGGACCAAGCGTGCATCTGACGCCGGCACGGTGCCTGCGGCTTTCGGCAAAGGGATTGTGGTCATGAGTTGGTTGAAGGCGGTCGCCGCAGGATTTCTTTTGGCGGCGCAGATCACGACCACCATGGCTGCCGACGTGCCCAAAGGCTATCCGCGCGAGCCGTTGCCGATGCCGGCCCCGCGGATCAGATCCTTCGACATCAATTCCGGCTGGTACGTGCGCGGCGATCTCGGCTACGGCTGGGGCCGCCTCAACGGCGCGCAGTCCGCCACCGGTTTTCCCGATCCTTCGAGCAACAGCCTTGGCGGCGCCGTGACCGGCGGGGTCGGCGTCGGCATCAAGCGCAACTGGATGCGCACCGATCTTACCGCAGACTACCTCTCCGACATGAAATACCAGGGCACGGTCGTCGCGCCCAACGACGTCACCGCCAAGATGTCGGCCTGGAGCGTGCTGCTCAACGGCTATCTCGATCTCGGCTCGTGGTATCGCGTCAGCCCCTATATCGGCGCCGGCGTCGGCACGGCGCGGATGCGCGTGTCGGACTTCCAGAGCACGGCAACGCCGCCTTTTGCCGCCGGCGCGTCGAACTCGCAGTGGAATTTCGCCTGGGCCGCCATGGCCGGCGTCGGCTACACGATCTCGCCCAACATGATCGCCGACATCGGCTACCGCTATCTCAATCTCGGCGACGTCAAGAGTGCGGCGGATCCGTCCGGGTTCATGACGTTCAAGAATATCGCCTCGCATCAAGTGCGCGTCGGTCTGCGTTGGAGCTTCGATGACTTGCCCGTCCGTTAGCGCAGCCGGCCACGGCTCATGCCCACTGGCGCGCCTGCGCCGCCGGATGCTGTCGGCCTGCGCCGCGGCCGTCTTAGTAACGGCCCTGGCCGGGCAGGCGAGGGCCGCGGACTGGCTCGACGACACTTTGCGCGGCTCCTACACGACGAGCGCTCCGGTCCGATGGGACGGCATTCACTTCGGTGCCACCATTGGCCTGGGGAGCATGAACACAGATTACGGCGCTAGCACCAGTTCGCAGGTCGCTTACACCTTGCGCAACACCACGTTAGAGACCGAACAGTCGCCGTCGAGTTGGACCGCATTGCCGCAGAACACGACGAACTCGAAACAGTTCGGCGCCTTCATAGGCTACAACATGCAATGGCAGGAATTGGTGATTGGCTTCGACGCCGCCTACATCAAACCCACCAGTTTTGAATCCAGCGCGACCGACACGATCACTCGCCAGGTCACGCTGTCGGATGGCACCAGTGACGGTGTCACCATCGCGGCGCGCGGCAGTCTCAAGCTGATCGACTACATGACCATGCGTGCCCGCGCCGGCTATGCCTTTGGACAGTTCTTGCCTTACGCCGTCATCGGTGTGGCGGTCGGACGCTTCAATTACTCGCTGAGCACCGACGTAACCGTCGTTCAGACGCCGTCCGGCGGCGCGCCGACGACCTTCGTGTTTCCGACCGTCACCCAGAGCCGCAGCGGCATCTTCAGCGCCGGCCCGGTGTTCGGGCTCGGCATGGATGTGGCTATTCTGCCCAACATGTTCCTGCGCGCCGAGTGGGAATTCGCGGCCTTCGCACCGGTCAGCGGCATCCGCGCCGGCGTCAACACCGGCCGCGTCGGCGTCGGCATGCGCTTCTGACCAAACCTCTATTCCGGGCCGGGCGCCAATCATGATGCAGAGCGCCGCCGCCAACACCGCCATCGTATTTTCCTGCGACCAGGCTTATTTTTTCCTGGCGCGCGGCCTTGTGCTGTCGCTGGCCGATGCCGGCTACCCGAACGCCGACACCAAAGTGGCGCTCATCGACATCGGCTGCGACGCCGAGGCGCTGCTCTGGATGCAGGAGCACGGCGTCATGGTCGCGCCGTTCGATCCGGCGCCGCTGCCGCCCGCCGTTCTGGCCGTGATCACGCCGGCGCAGCGCGCCATGGCGATGCGCCCCTGGCTGCCGCAACTGCTGCCCGGCTTCGAGCACATCATCTGGCTCGATTGCGATCTGTGGCTGCAGAACGGCGAAGTCATTCACAACCTGCGCGCCGGCGCCAACGCCGCGCCGCATGCGGTGACCATCGCGCCCGGCACCTCGCATTACAACGCCAGGCTCTATAGCGACATCGAGGGGCTCATCGCCATGCAGCGCGTCTGGTACGAAAGCTGCTGCGAGCCAGACGTGGCGCGCCAGATCGCCGGGACGCTGCATTACAGCAGTGCGGTGTTCGGTATGCGGCGCTCGAGCCCGGTCTGGGCGGCATGGGGCGAGGAGGTCGCGCGCGTCTATCCGCTCATCGCCGCGCGCCAGCCCCAAGCCGTGCACATGGCCGAACTGATCGCGATGAACATCGTGATCTTCCGCACGCAGCAGTTCATCCGGCTCGATCCGCTTTATAATTTTCACTGCAACGGCGCCGGCGTGATGCGGCTGCCGGACGGCCGCGTCGTCACCAACATGCTGCTGCCGCTGCGCGACGTCGGCGTCATCCATCTGGCCAATTGGTCGCAACTGCGCCTGCGCTACATGGAGCGGCAGTTGCTCTATCGCAACGGCGACTATCTCACCGAGGCGGAGAAGGCCTTGCTCGCCCAGCCGCTGGCGGCAGGCTGACCATGCGCGCCGACATATACACGCTGTATCACTACGTTCCCGACACTTTTGTCGCCAACGCCTTGTACAAGCCGATGGTGCTGGGCCACGCCGTCGGCGCGCACCCGGTACTGCTGTCGGACGAAAGCAGCGACAATATTTCGCAGGAAGGCAGCTACTGCGAAATGCGCGGCCAGTATTGGGTGTGGAAGAACGCGCTGGCGAACAGCGACTATGTCGGCTTCCAGCACTACCGGCGCTGGCTGTTCTTCGATCAGATGCCGTCGGCCGCGGTGCAGCCGATTTTCCAGCAGATCCGCCGCACGTATCTCGCCGATCCGCACGTCAACGATCTCGGCGCCGACGCCAACGGCTTCAAGATCTACACCGACGCCGCGCAGGCACATGACGACGCCGATCTTGATGCGATCCGCGAGACGCTCGGGCGCTTCGACATCGTCACCGTCAAACCGTGGAAGTTCTCGGTCGCCGCGCAGTACAAGAGCCTGCACGTCCCGGAAGACTGGGGCACGCTGATGCAGGTGCTCTCGAAACACTCCTATTTCCGCAACCGGCAAAGCTTCCTCGACGTCGACCTGCAGGCCTTCTACGGCTGCAACATGTACGTCATGCGCGCGGAAGAGTTC
Source organism: Hyphomicrobiales bacterium (assembly GCA_031389925.1). Classification (GTDB taxonomy): domain Bacteria; phylum Pseudomonadota; class Alphaproteobacteria; order Rhizobiales; family Xanthobacteraceae; genus Pseudolabrys. Next base: position 3,389 of record JANMSZ010000183.1, read on the forward strand.
GACGCCTACATGGCGTTCTGGCACGAGACGATCCAGGAATTCGCCCATCTGGTGAAGCCGCACGCCGACGCCTACCAGTCGCGGCTCTACGGCTTTCTCTCCGAGCGCATCTTCACGCTGTATCTCTATCAGCTCCGCATGGAGCGGCCGAACTTGCGCGTGCTCGAAGTGCCGAAAATCGTCGGCCCGCAAAAGCTCTAGCGTCTGTCGTCGATCAGCCGCTGCGCCAGTACCTGGGCGCGACCGATGGCCTGGTCCATGTCGTAATAGCAATATTCGCCCAGCCGTCCGCAGATCAGCAGATTGGGAATGGACTTCGCCTGTTCCGCGTAGGCGCCATACAGTTTGGCATTGGCGTCGTCGGGAAAGGGATACTCGTATTCATTGGGATCGTCCGGCGTCACCGTGACCTCGCGCGTCAGCAGTGTGCCGCTGATGCCGCCGCGCTGCGCCGGCGCGAGCAGGTGCTTCCATTCGATGGTACGGATGTGCGGGCCGTTGGCGGCGTCCGGATTGTTGACCTGGATGCAGGGCTGATGCCACTCGGTGTCGGGCAGAAACTGGTGCTCGCGGCGCTGGCCGCGATATTTCAGCTTGCCCTGCGCGAAGCCGAAATATTCGTCGATCGGTCCGGTGAAGATGACGTGGCGTGCGGTGAACTCGTTGCGGTGCTTGAGATAGTCGCAATCGACGATGACGCGGATGCCGTCCAGCAGCTTGCTCATGAAGGCGCTGTAGCCGTGCTCGGGGAGTCCCTGAAACTTGTGCCGCATCAAACGCGGTTCGTCGTCTTCGCGAACGTCGAAGCGCTTGGCGAGGCTGGCCGACAGCGCGGTCGCCGGCACGCCCCATTGCTTCTCGCTATAGCCCTTGACGAATTTTTCGTAGACCGCCCGCGGCATCATCGCCAGCGACGCTTCCTCGAAGTTTCGCGGCGTGCTGGTGGGCGAGGGCGTCCAGCCGTT
>JANMSZ010000201.1:0-2868 GCA_031389925.1 Hyphomicrobiales bacterium
CAACCGACGCCCCGCAAGTCGTGCCTTTCCCGACCGAGCCCAAACCGGCCGCGACCGAGCCCAAACCGGCCGCGACCGCGCCTGGCCGGCCGCGGGTGATCGCCATCGCCAACCAGAAGGGCGGCGTCGGCAAGACCACCACGGCGATCAACCTTGGCACCGCGCTGGCCGCGATTGGCGAGCACGTGCTGATCGTCGACCTCGACCCGCAGGGCAACGCCTCGACGGGGCTCGGCATCGAGCGCAAGGCGCGCCGCACCTCGACCTATGACGTGCTGTCCGGTTCGGCGCACATGCGCGAGGCCATCGTGCAGACCTCGGTGCCGCAGCTTTTCCTGGCGCCCTCGACCATGGATCTGTCCGGCCTCGAACTCGAGATCGGCCAGAGCAAGGACCGCGCCTTCCGGCTGCGCACCGCGCTCAACAACATCAACACCGGCTCGCCGGCGTTTCACTTCACCTACGTGCTGGTCGACTGCCCGCCGTCGCTCAACCTAATCACGGTCAATGCGATGGCCGCCGCGGACTCGATCCTGGTGCCGCTGCAATGCGAGTTCTTCGCGCTCGAAGGTCTGTCGCAATTGCTCAAGACGATCGAGCAGGTCAAGACGACGGTCAATCCGAATTTGTCGATCCACGGCATCGTGCTGACGATGTATGACTCGCGCAACAATCTCGCGAACCAAGTTGTCGCCGACGTGCGCCAGTTCATGGGCCGCAAGGTTTACGACACGGTGATCCCGCGCAACGTGCGCATCTCCGAAGCGCCGTCCTACGGCAAGCCGGTGCTGGTCTATGATTTGAAATGCGTCGGCAGCGAAGCGTATCTGCGGCTGGCCACCGAGATCATCCAGCGCGAGAGGGAATTGAAGGCGGGGTAATGCGCGGCGCGCGCTGCATATTCAACTGTCATGCCCGGGCTTGACCCGGGCATCCATGACAAAGACCGGCAGAGAAAATCTTACGTAAGTCTGCCGATGCCGAACGCTCTCATGGATTGCCGGGTCAAGCCCGGCAATGACAAAGGAGAGAGTGGTGGCGATAAAAGAAACGACACGAGAAACAAGAGGCAAGCGTGAGCAGAACTTCAGGAGCGGCGATGGTGGATCACTCGCGATTGGGACGGGGCCTCGCTTCGCTGATGGGCGAAGTCGCGGAGGAATCGCCGAGTGCGGACGTCGCGCGTAAGCCGCGCAAGGCGCCGATCGAAAACCTGGTCGCCAATCCGCGCAACCCGCGGCGCGCTTTCACCGAGACCGAACTCGCCGAACTCACCGCGTCGATCAAAGAGCGTGGCATCATTCAGCCGATCGTGGTGCGCGCGATCCAGGGACGCGACGACAAATTCGAGATCATCGCCGGCGAACGGCGCTGGCGTTCGGCGCAGCGCGCAGGGCTGCACGAAGTGCCGATCGCGATCGTCGAAGCCACCGACGCGCAGGCGCTGGAATTCGCCATCATCGAGAACGTGCAGCGCGCCGATCTCAATCCGATCGAAGAGGCGGCCGGCTATCTGGCGTTGATGCAGGATTTCCAGCACAGCCAGGACGACGTCGCGCAGATCGTCGGCAAGAGCCGCTCGCATGTCGCCAATTTGTTGCGGCTGTTGAAGCTGTCGGACCCGGTGAAGGCGCTGGTGCAATCCGGCGAATTGTCGGCCGGCCACGCGCGGCAACTGATCGGCCAGCCGAACGCGCTGGAGATCGCGCATGACATCATCAAGCGCGGTTTGAGCGTGCGGCAGATCGAGCAGGAGATGCGCAAGGACGGCGCGGCGCAGGCGCGCGACGTGCGCAACGAGGCCAAAGGCAATACCAGCGGCGCCAAAATCGGAACAAAGGATGCCGACACCCGCGCGCTGGAGACAAGATTATCTGACGTGCTCGGGCTTGAGGTCACGGTCGATCACCGCGGCGGCAGCGGCACGCTGCATATCAAGTACAGCGATCTCGATCAGTTGGATGAGGTGATCAGGAAGTTGGGGCAGTAGGGCTGTGCATCGCGCACAGAGCGCGATTTTATGAAATCTGACGATACAGCGTTCGGACAAGAGCTCGAAGTTTTTCGAAAAGAAGAACAGTCTGCTCAACAATTTTTCTTCGCGTATCTTGCAATTCGCAGTGAGGCTGCGAGCGATAAACAGATACTTAAATTACTAAATACCGCCCCACTCTTTTGGCTGACAACAGAAAATGCGCTTCTTCTTGCAGCTTTCGTTGCGCTTGGTCGAGTGTTTGACCAAGGCACACGACACAACCTTGATCGATTGCTCAAAATAGCGGCCGACGACCTTAGCCTCTTTTCTCGGTTAAGCCTGGCTCACAGGAGGCAAGCAGAGGGGATGACTGCAGAGGCGGCTGCCGAATATGCGTCAGACAAATATGAGCCAACCGCTCAAGATTTCCGCCATTTAAGAAAAAAGGTAGCCGAACAACGCAAGGTATATCGATCTTGCTATCAGGAAATTAGAAATAAGATTTTTGCTCATAAGGAACTCTCGAATCCGGACGAAACACGTGCCCTATTTAACAAGACTAATATCGGGGACATGAAAGTGATGTTCGGTTTACTCCATTCGCTCCATGACGCCTTGTGGGAGCTTTTGCTCAATGGTCGAAAGCCCGAATTACAGAATGTTACGTTTGTAGTTCCTCCTGCGCCCAAGATTCCCGGTCGGCAGCTCAAGCCCGGTGAAGTGATCGCATACGAGCTAAATCAGTTTTTAAGCGCCGGGGCCGCCTCGATCCTTCGAGACGCCCGCCTTCGCTAAAGCTTCGGCGGGCTCCTCAGGATGAGGCGGAGAGAGGCCGGAGCGGCGCGGCATTCTCAGTTTCCCTCTCCCCTTGCGGGAGAGGGTGCCGAGCGAAC
>JANMSZ010000322.1:0-4758 GCA_031389925.1 Hyphomicrobiales bacterium
GACGGCGGTTCGGTGAAGCGCTGGGTGCTCGCGGGCACCGACTACGTCTATCCGCGCACCACCAACAAGATTCTTGAGGCCTATCTGAAGGCGAAGGGCGTCAAGCAAGAAGACATCATGATCAACTACACGCCGTTCGGGCATTCCGATTGGCAGACGATCGTGTCGGACGTTAAGAAGTTCGGCTCGGCCGGCAAGAAGACCGCCGTGGTCTCCACCATCAACGGCGACGCCAACGTTCCGTTCTACAAGGAGCTCGGCAACCAGGGCGTCAAGGCGACCGACATTCCGGTCGTGGCGTTCTCGGTCGGCGAAGAAGAACTCGCCGGCCTCGACACCAAGCCGCTGCTCGGCCACTTGGCCGCCTGGAACTACTTCCAGTCGATCAAGGACAAGGGCAATGCCGAGTTCATCAAGAAGTGGCAGGCTTTCACCAAGAACCCGAAGCGCGTCACCAACGACCCGATGGAAGCTCACGTCATCGGTTTCGCGATGTGGGTGAAGGCGGTGGAAAAGGTGAAGTCGTTTGACGCGGATAAGGTCATCGACGCGCTGCCCGGCATCGAAGCGCCGAACCTGACCGGTGGCGTGTCCAAGATGCTGCCGAACCATCACATCACCAAGCCGGTATTCGTCGGCGAAATCAAAGGCGATGGCCAGTTCGACGTGGTGTGGAAGACCAAGGGCCTGGTCCCCGGCGACGCATGGACGGACTTCCTCCCGGGTTCGAAAGACCTGGAGTCCGACTGGGTGAAACTCAAGTGCGGCAACTACAACAACGTCACCAAGAAGTGCGGCGGTCAGGGCTCCTGATCTCTGCGGTTTGACGACGGCGAGGGGAGGCGGCCGATCCGCCGCCTCCCTTTTCTTTAAGCGCGCATGATCCAGAAGATTGTCAGGCGATTTTCGGAATCCTGCGTCACGAACACTGCCGGGAATGGATTGAGATGCGTCGCTTCTACGGTCGGTTTATTGCGTTGGCGTTTATCACCGGACTGGCCGCAATCGCCTCAACGGCGGCCTTTGCCGACGCCTACGAGGATGCGCTCGACGGCTTCACCACCGACGAATATAGCGATACGTCCGACTCCATCACCGCCGTCGCAACCAGTGGCAACCCGCTGGCAGCGCCCCTGATCGCGGCGATTCAGGACGGACGGCTCCAGTTCAGCGCCAAGGATAAAAAGGTCTTCATCAAGACCGCCGACGACAAGCTCATCGACGCCGCCACCGGCAAGCCGTTCGAAGGCACGCCGCCGGACGATATCGAAACCGTCCGCGTCAACAACCGGCTGCGCGGCGTCATCGACGCGGCCAACGGCGCGCTCACGTTGATGGCGCCCGATCCGAACCGCCGCTACGACGCGGCGCAGGCCGTGTTCAAGTCGCGCGAAGCCAGCGTGCTACCGGCGCTCGACAAGGCGCTGGAGAGCGAGGCCAACCCGAAGGTCAAGAAGGCGCTGAACGAGGCCCGCGCCGCCATTATCCTCACGGCCGACGACAGCAGCGACGACGACAAGATCGCGGCGATTACGGTGATCCGCGACCGCGGCGACCAGGACGCGCTCGGCCTGATCGATGGCCTGCCGGCCAATCTGCCGCCCGACGTCCATGCCGCCGCCCGCGCGGCCAGCGCCAAGATCCAGCAAAACCTCGCGCTCTGGAACGCGGTGCAGAACACCTGGTATGGGCTGTCGCTCGGCTCGGTGCTGCTGCTCGCCGCCATCGGCCTTGCCATCACCTTCGGCGTGATGGGCGTCATCAATATGGCGCACGGCGAAATGGTGATGCTCGGCGCCTATACGACCTATGTCGTGCAGGAACTGATCCGCACGCGATATCCCGGTCTGTTCGACTACTCGCTCGCCTTCGCGCTGCCGCTGGCTTTCATCGTCGCCGGTGCGGTCGGCATTGCGATCGAGCGCAGCGTGATCCGCTTTCTTTATGGCCGTCCGCTGGAAACCTTGCTCGCCACCTGGGGCATTTCGCTGGTGCTGCAACAGGCGGTGCGCGGTGCTTTCGGCCCGACCAACAAGGAAGTCGGCAATCCGGCCTGGATGTCGGGCGCCTTCGATTTGGGCGGCATCCTGATCACCTATAATCGAATGTGGATCATCGTCTTCACTGGCTTGGTGTTCGTCGCCTTGCTCGGCATGCTGCGCTTCACACGGCTGGGCTTGGAAATGCGCGCCGTGACGCAAAACCGCGGCATGGCGGCCGCGGTCGGCATCCGCACCGCGCGCATTGACGCGCTCACTTTCGGACTTGGTTCGGGGATTGCCGGTATCGCGGGCGTGGCGTTGTCGCAGATCGACAACGTCAGTCCGAACTTAGGCCAGGGCTACATCATCGACAGCTTCATGGTCGTGGTGTTCGGCGGCGTCGGCAATTTGTGGGGCACGCTGGTCGGCGCGCTGACGCTCGGCATCGCCAATAAATTCCTCGAGCCGTTTGCCGGCGCGGTGCTCGCCAAGATCGCGATCCTGGTGTTCATCATCTTGTTCATCCAGAAACGTCCGCGCGGCATGTTTGCGCTCAAGGGCAGGGCGATCGAAGCATGAAGTCGCACGCGCTCATCCGTTTGCTCGACCGCGGATCGACACTGTTCCTCGTGCTGCTGGCCGCGTTCGCTATCGCCATTCCGGTGCTCAATCTGCTGATGCCGGCGGGCTCGACGCTGCATGTGTCGACGTACTTCGTCTCGCTGTTCGGCAAGTACATTTGCTACGGGCTGCTGGCGCTGTCGATCGACCTGATCTGGGGCTATGTCGGAATCCTGTCGCTCGGTCATGGCGCCTTCTTCGCGCTCGGCGGCTACGCCATGGGCATGTACCTGATGCGCCAGATCGGCGACCGCGGCGTCTACGCCAACCCGATTTTGCCGGATTTCATGGTGTTCCTGAATTATTCGGAACTGCCGCTGTTCTGGTACGGCTTCAACAGCTTCGCCTACGCCGCGCTGATGGTGCTGCTGGTGCCGGGCCTGCTCGCCTTCGTGTTCGGCTGGTTCGCGTTCCGCAGCCGCGTCACCGGCGTCTATCTCTCGATCATCACGCAGGCGATGACTTACGCGCTGCTGCTCGCCTTCTTCCGCAACAATTTCGGCTTCGGCGGAAATAACGGCCTGACCGATTTCAAGGATATCCTCGGCTTCAACGTGCAGGCCGAGGGCACGCGCAATGCGTTGCTGGTGATCTCCTGCCTGATGCTGGCGATCTGCTTCCTGATCTGCCGCGCCATCGTCACCTCGAAGTTTGGCATGGTGCTGGTCGCGATCCGCGACGCGGAATCGCGCACGCGCTTCCTCGGCTACCGGGTCGAAGCCTACAAGCTGTTCGTGTTCACGCTGTCGGCCTGCATGGCCGGCATCGCCGGCGCGCTCTATGTGCCTCAGGTCGGCATCATCAATCCGGGCGAATTCGCGCCCGCCAATTCGATCGAGGCCGTCATCTGGGTCGCGGTCGGCGGCCGCGGCACGCTGACCGGCGCGGTGCTCGGCGCTTTCGTCGTCAATTACGCCAAGACCTTCTTCACCTCCGGCTTCCTGGCGCCCTATTGGCTGTTCATGCTGGGTGGGCTGTTCATCGGCACCACGCTGCTGATGCCGCGTGGCATCATCGGCACCTATAACAACTGGCGCAGTGGACGCCAGGACGCACGCGCCGAAGCCTCCGAGAGTGCGGCCAAAGAAGACGGCTCCGTGCCGTCGCCCGCGCCGGCGAAGTAGGGCCCATGACCGAAACGATGACCGAAACAAAGACCGAAAGAACGATCGAGAAAAAGATCGACAAGCAGACCACCTCGGCGCTGCTGTATCTCGACGGCATTTCCGTTTCGTTCGACGGCTTCAAGGCGCTCAACGAACTGTCCTTCATCATCGAGCCGGGCGAGATGCGCGCCATCATCGGCCCGAACGGCGCCGGCAAGACCACGATGATGGACGTCATCACCGGCAAGACCCGGCCGGATTCCGGCGAGGTGTTCTTTCAGGCCGGCACCGTCGATCTCTCCAAGCTCGACGAGACCGAAATCGCCAGCCTCGGCATCGGCCGCAAATTCCAAAAGCCGACGGTGTTCGACATGCACACCGTCGAGGACAATCTGCTGCTCGCGCTCAAGAACGACCGCGGCGTCAAGGCGGCTCTGCTGTGGCAGAGTTCGTCCGACCAGGAAGCACGCATCGACGCGCTGCTCGACCGCGTGCGGCTCAAGCCGTTGCGCTCGCGCGTCGCCGGCAGCCTGTCGCACGGCCAGAAACAATGGCTCGAGATCGCGATGCTGCTGGCGCAGGATCCCAAGCTTCTGCTGGTCGACGAGCCGGTGGCCGGCATGACCGACGTCGAAACGATGCAGACGGCGGAACTGCTCAAGGAAATCAATCGCCATCACACCGTGGTCGTTGTCGAGCACGACATGCATTTCGTGCGCGAACTCGGCGTCAAGGTGACGTGCCTGCACGAAGGCTCGGTGCTGGCCGAAGGCACCATCGACGATGTGTCGACCAACGACCGCGTCGTTGAAGTTTACCTAGGACGCTAGCGCATGATCCCGAAAAGTGGGTACCGGTTTTCGGATAAGATCATGCGCAAGAAAGAGTGACAAATGCTCGAAGTCAACAACATCAACCTCCATTACGGCGCGGCGCAGGCGCTGCGTGGCGTGTCGCTGAAAGCCGAAGTCGGCAAGGTGACCTGCGTGCTCGGCCGCAACGGCGTCGGTAAGACCAGCCTGCTGCGCGCCATCGTCGGGCAGAAGCCG
>JANMSZ010000335.1:0-13127 GCA_031389925.1 Hyphomicrobiales bacterium
AGCGTCGTCACATCCTGGCCGCCGACCGACAGCACGACATCTCCCGTTTTGAGTTCGGCGCGCGCGGCCGGCCCCTTCGGCGCGATACCGACGATGACGATGCGGTTCTCGATCTCGGTCGAATACAGGCCAAGCCACGGCCGCACCGGCTTGTTGACGCGGCCGAACTTGCGCAGGTCGTCGAGCACCGGCGGCAGCAGATCGATCGGCACCGTCATGTTGAGGTGCTCGTTCTTGCCGTCGCGCTCGCGCTCGATCTGCAGCGAGCCAATGCCGATCAGTTCGCCCTTGGGCGAAATGAGTGCGGTGCCGCCCCAGTTCGGATGCGCCGGAAAAGTAAAGATCGCTTCGTCGAGCACGTATTCCCAATAGCCGGCGAATTCCTGCTTGGCGGCGATGCGGCCGCCGAGCGAACGGGTGCGGCCGCCGGCGCCGCCGACCACGATGCGCTCGCCGATGTCGACGGCCTGCGCCGAGCCGATCGGCATTACCGGAATGTCGATCGGGCCGAGCGCCTGCACCAGGCCGAAACCGGTTTCTTGGTCGAGGCCGAGCGCGTGGCCCTGCACCACGCGGCCGTCGCCGAAATGCAGCCAGACCGTCTCGGCTTCGGTGATGAGATAGCCGATGGTCAGCACCAGACCCTTGTCGATCAGCACGCCGTTGCCGGCGCGCTCGATGCCGAGCGTGTCGGCGGTGAAGGCGTCGGAGGGCACGATCGCATGCAGGCCGACCACCGAGGACAGCGCGCGCTCCAGGTCGTAGGAATAGTCCTCGGCGCGCGGTTGCGCGGACGGCGGAACTTTCCATTCGGTCAGCGCAGCCATGATCGACTCCCTCTCTCAGCCGGTGTTTATCATAGGCTATGGATCGCGCACAAAAAGAGGCGCGCGGCGTGATATGAGGCCTTCATGATCCCATTGTCGGTCCTCGATCTTTCACCGGTGTCGGCCGGCTCGTCCGGCGCGCAGGCGCTGCGCAACACGCTCGATCTGGCGCGGCTCTGCGACGGCCTGGGCTATGTCCGTTACTGGGTGGCCGAACACCATAATTTGCCTGCGGTCGCGAGCTCGGCGCCCGACATCATGATCGGGCAGATTGCGGCGGTAACGCAGAACATGCGCATTGGGTCCGGCGGCGTGATGCTGCCGAACCACGCGCCGCTGATGGTGGCCGAGCGCTTCAAGACGCTGGAGGCGCTCTACCCCCACCGCATCGATCTGGGCTTGGGCCGCGCGCCCGGCACCGATCCGGCGACGTCCTACGCGCTGCGCCGCCGCCAGGGCATCACCGACGAAGACGACTTCCTGGAACGCTTCCAGGAACTGATGCTGCTGGAGACGCGCGGCTTTCCCGCCGGCCATCCTTTTCACAATGTGAAGGCGATGCCGTCCGACGTAGCCCTGCCACCGATCTATCTGCTCGGCTCATCCGACTACAGCGCGCAACTGGCCGGCCAGATTGGTGCTGCCTTCGCCTTCGCGCACCACTTCGCGACGTTTCCGGCCGAAGAGGCGATGAAGCTTTATCGCGACACCTTCAAGCCATCGGTGTCGCACGACAGACCGCTGGCGATCCTCGGGACGCAAGTGGTGTGCGCCGACACCGACGCAGAAGCCGAGCGGCTGGCGCAGACTTTCGATCTCAACGCCGTGCGCCGCGCCAAGGGCGAATACGCGCCGCTGGCGTCGCCGGAGGACGCCGCGGCTTACGACTACACGCCGGTCGACCGCGCCCGCATTGCACAAGGCCGCAACCGCATCTCGGTCGGCTCGCCGGCGACGGTGAAGGCGAAATTGCTGCCGCTCATCGAGGTGACCAAAGCCGACGAGTTGATGGTGACCTCGATGATCTACGATCACGCCGCGCGCAAGCGATCGTATGAGTTGCTGGTGCAGGCGTTGGCCTAGTCTCGCCGACGGCGCGGCACTCATGCTAAAAGCCGCCCGGGCGAAGCGTATTTTTGAACGTCACGGGAGGTTTTCTTGGGTAAGCACCTGTCACTCACCACCAGCGATCAGCACAAACTCGGCGGCTATCGGGCCGACCCGCAGGGCACGCCAAAGGGCGGTCTGGTCGTGGTGCAGGAGATTTTTGGCGTCAACCATCACATCCGCGCGGTCTGCGACCGGCTGGCGGCGCTAGGCTATGTGGCGGTGGCGCCGGCGGTGTTCGACCGCTTCGTGCGCGATTTTGAATGCGGCTATACGCCGGACGAGGTGGCGAACGCCCGCGGCTATCTCGGCAATCTCAATTTCGATCACATGATGGCCGATATGGTCGCTGCCAAAGACGACATGAAGGGCGTCGGACCCTTGGGGGCGATCGGTTTCTGCATGGGCGGCACCGCGGCGTTTCTGGCCGCCTGCCGCATCCCCGGAATATCGGCGGCGGTCGCTTATTACGGCGGCATGATCGGCAAGTTCGCCGACGAGAAGCCGCAATGTCCGCTGCAATTGCATTTCGGCGAGAAGGACGCCGGCATCCCGATGGATGTGGTCGAGGAGATCAAGAAGAAGCAGCCGCAAGCCGAAACTTATGTCTATCCCGACGCCGCGCACGGTTTCTATTGCGACGAACGCGCCAGCTACAATAAGGACGCCGCCGATCTGGCCTGGAGCCGGACACAGGAATTCCTCGCCAAGACTATGAAGAGGTAGAAGGCCGGGTTCGACACCTCAGCCGGCAATCGCGCGCTTGCGCGCTGGGATCGTCATCGCGGCCACGCCAAGGATGACACAGACAAGCCCGGCCCAGGCGGTTGACGTCAGGCTTTCTCCGAGGAACACGACGCCGATCGCCACACCAATCGGCACGCGCAAATAGGCCTGCGCGGTCGTGCCGACAGACCCCAGCGTTTGGACGAGCCGGAAATAAATCACAAAAGCCAGCGCGGTCGAGAACACCGAGAGCCCGAGCAAGGCGAACACCGATTCCGGCGAAGGCGTCAGCGTCCACGGCCGATCGACCACGAGGCTGATGGGAATGAGGATGGCCGCGCCGCACATCAGCGAGCCGGCCGCCGGCATGATCGGGTCGAGGCCCTTGAATCCCCGGCCAAAGATCGCAGCGCCCGCGTAGCAGACCGTGGCGGCGACGATGGCGAGTTGGGCCCACAGTTCTTGACCGAGGCCGTCGAACGCCTGCACGCCGATAATGAGGCAGGTCCCGGCGATGCCGGCGACGACGCCGAGCAGCTTGCGCGAGGTCACGGCTTCATGACGGGTAATAACGGCGGTCAGCAGAAAAACGAAAATCGGCGAGGTCGAATTCAGGATGGTCGCGAGCCCGGCATCGACGGTTCGTTCGGCCCAAGCGATCAGCGTGAACGGAATCACGCTGTTGAGGCAGGCCTGAAAGAGAAATCGCCGCCACGTCGCCGCATCCTTTGGCAGGCTCAATCCGCGCGACCGGATGACAAGGAGCAGGATGCCACCGGCAATCAAAGTGCGCGCGGCGATCAGCGTCACCGGCGGGATGGTCCCGACGCCGATCTTGATGAAAGCATACGAAGCGCCCCAAAGCGTGGCGAGCGCGAGCAATAGCGCCAATTCCAAATTGGTATTTATTTTTGCTGTTGTCATGAGTGAGCCGAACCTTGCGACAGCGTCTGAAGACGCCAACCGTGGTCGTACGATGGCTCAATCGAGAAATGCTTCGGGCGCGGCCGAACTATCGGCGCTATGCGGCGGCTAGAACCACCGCTCCTTCACGACGATCGTATCGCCGGGACGCAGCGGGAAGCCGAGCGGCACGTCGCCCTTGAATTGCTGGCCGGGCGCGTTGCGCGAGATCTCGACCTTGCCCTTGTTGGCGCGCGGTGCAAAGCCGCCGGCGATCGCGATCGCAGTCTCCGCCGTCATATTGGCGACGTAGGGATACTGGCCGGGATTGGTGACTTCGCCGAGAATGAAGAAGGGCCGGTAGCTTTCGACATCGACGGTGACGTGCGGCTCGCGCACATAGCCTTGCTTGAGCCGCTCCGCGATCATGCGCGACAACTGCTGGGTCGAATAACCGCGCGCCGGTACCGTGCCGACCAGCGGCATGCTGATATTGCCGCCGGCGTCGACCGTGTAGCTGTTGGTGATGCCGTCCTGGCCGAACACCACGACGCGCAGCTTGTCGCCCGAGTCGAGCGTGTAGGTCGGCTGACCGCCGCTCGGCGCCGAGGCGTAGGGGCCACCCTGTTGCTGGAATTGCGGCGCGTATTGCGGCCGCGGCGCATACTGCGGCTGCGGTGCGTATTGCGGCTGAGGTGCGTAGCGCGGCGCGCCGTATTGCGCGACGTAAGGCTGTTGCGGGACCGGCTGTTGCTGCACGTAAGGCTGCGGCGCGCGCGACCGCGAATTGAACAGCCCGCGTTCGCCGCTCGGAGCGGCTTGCGGCTGCTGATAAGTGGGCTGAGCGTAGCTCTGCTGCGCGTAGGTTTGCTGCGCATAGGCCGGCGACGACGAGAACAGGCCGCGGCTGTCGGTTTGCTGGCTCGCCTGCATCGAAGCGCCTGGCGGCATCGACGGCGGCTGCTGATTGACCACCGGCACCGGCTGGCCGGTGTTGGGGTCCATCACATAATACGTCGGCTGCTGCCGCGCACAGGCACTCACCGCGAGAGCGGCGATGGCGGCCAGCAGCAATCGGGCTCCGCGCATGAGTTAATCCGCGCCGGGTTGACGAAACATGAAGCCGATTAACGCTTTATATGGTTAAGAAATCCTCACTAGGCAGGTCGGCAGCTTAACCCCGCATCCTGCTTGGATTTTCGGGGCCCCTGAAAGGGCAACGGGCGTCCCCGAAGGACGCCCGCCACAGGTCGATTCTCTCGTCGCCGGTTACGCCGTAGCGAGCTTGGCGCCGGTACCGATCGGGCACGACACCCCGGTACCGCCATGGCCGCAATAGCCGAACGGGTTCTTGGCCAAATACTGCTGGTGATAGTCCTCGGCGAAGTAGAACTCCGGCGCATCGATAATCTCGGTGGTGATGGCGCCGTAACGCATGGCCTTCAGTTCCTTCTCGTACATCGCCTTCGAGGCCTCGGCGGCTTGGCGCTGCTCCGGCGTGAAGGTGTAGATGCCGGACCGGTACTGGGTGCCGACATCGGCGCCCTGGCGCATGCCCTGCGTCGGATCGTGGCCTTCCCAGAAGGTCTTCAGCAAAGTTTCGTAGGAAATCTTCTTTGGGTCGTAGACGACCAGCACCACTTCGTTGTGCCCGGTGCCGCCCGAACAGACTTCCTCATAGGTCGGGTTCGGCGTGACGCCGCCGGCATAGCCAACCGCGGTGACATAGACACCCGAATCTTCTGAAGCATTGCCCAATTGCCAGAAGCTTTTCTCCGAGCCCCAGAAACAGCCGAGCCCGAACATCGCTTTCTCGGTGCCGGCCGGATAAGGCCCCTTCAACGGATGGTGATTGACGAAATGTTCGGCCGCGGTGCGGATCGCCGTAGGACGGCCCGGCAGCGCGTGCTCGCGTGTCGGCAGCGTGCTTTTCTTGAATCCAAACATGATTGGTTCTCCCGAAATCGATAGACGCAATATAAGCGCCCGGGCGGCGTTTCGAAATGCCGTGGCCGATCACGCTTCGGCCAACCGCCCTCACCGGCGCTTCACGCGCGCTTTATATGGCGCGTGATCTTGCCCGAAAACCGGCACCCACTTTTCGGGATCACGCGCTATCTGGCGTAGCCGATCAGCGGTTTCTTGCGGCGGCCGAACAGCAGCAGCAGGATGCCGAAGCCGCCGAGCAGCGCCCAGCTCGGCGCCGCCAGGATCGCCACCATGCCCGGGTCCCACAACAGGCCGCCGGCATAAGGCTCGATCATGGGCTTAAGCTTGGCAAGGTTGCCGGCGCTGATCAATTCCCACAGCGTCCGCGTGCTGGTGAGAAAGAGACCGTTGGCCGCGATCGACTTGGTGCCGTCATAGATCACCAAGATAAAGGCGGCGGCCAGACAAATCAGGCCGATAAATCGGAACAGAAAACGGATCATAATAAAGAGAGCTCTTGGTTCGCGCTCAATCGCCGGTGCTCTTAGCACAGACTTTGCGAGCGGATTATGGCTATCGGTTAGCCCGCGCGGCGCCGGGGTTCAACCGGCGCCCTCCCCGACCATGCAAATACCGCAGGCGGGCCGTGCCTTGAGGTATGATGGTTCCTTCCGCTAACGTCCTCCGCGCCGGGCCCTCCGGTGCGTATTGGAGTAGAAATGCCCGCAAAACCGCCCGTCCGGCCGACCTTTACCGACCTCGAAGCCCTGCAATTTCACAGCGTCGGCCGCCCCGGCAAGCTTGAAGTCGTGGCCACCAAACCCATGGCGACCCAGCGCGACCTGTCGCTGGCCTATTCGCCGGGCGTGGCCATTCCCGTGCTCGCTATCGCCGAGGATAAGAGCAAGGCCTACGACTACACGGTCAAGGGCAATTTCGTTGCGGTCATTACCAACGGCACCGCCATTCTCGGCCTCGGCAATCTCGGCGCGCTAGCCGCAAAGCCCGTGATGGAAGGCAAGGCGGTGCTGTTCAAGCGCTTCGCCGACATCGACTCGATCGATCTGGAGGTGTCCTCCGAGGACCCGGAAGAGATCATCAATTGCGTGAAGCTGCTCGGCGCCGGCTGGGGCGGCATCAATCTCGAGGACATCAAGGCGCCCGAGTGCTTCATCATCGAGCAGCGTCTGCAAGAACTAATGGATATCCCGGTCTTCCATGACGACCAGCACGGCACGGCGATCATCTCCGCCGCCGGCCTGATCAACGCGCTGGAGCTGACCGGGCGCGACATCAAGAACACCAAGCTGGTCTGCAACGGTGCCGGCGCCGCCGGTATCGCCTGCCTCGAATTGCTCAAGGCGATCGGCTTTACGCCGGAAAACCTGATCCTCTGCGATACCAAGGGCGTGATCTATCAGGGCCGCACCGAGGGCATGAACCAGTGGAAGTCGGGCTACGCGGTGAAAACCGACGCCCGCACTTTGGCCGACGCGCTCAAAGGTGCCGACGTGTTCTACGGCCTCTCCGCCAAGGGCGCGGTGACCAAGGACATGGTCAAATCGATGGCCGCCAAACCCATCATCTTCGCCATGGCCAATCCGGATCCGGAAATCACCGCCGAGGAAGTCGCCGAAGTGCGCGACGACGCCATCATGGCGACCGGGCGCTCGGACTATCCGAACCAGGTCAATAACGTGCTCGGCTTCCCGTACATCTTCCGCGGCGCGCTCGACGTACGCGCTTCCGCCATCAACATGGAAATGAAGATCGCGGCAGCCCGCGCGCTGGCAGCACTGGCCCGCGAGGACGTGCCCGACGAAGTCGCCGCGGCTTACGGCTCGCGGCCGCGTTTTGGGCCCGACTACATCATCCCGGTGCCGTTCGATCCACGGCTGATCTGGACCATTCCGCCGGCGGTAGCGAAAGCCGCCATGGAAACCGGCGTCGCGCGCAAGCCAATCGAGGACATGGACGCCTACCGCCATCAGTTGAACGCGCGGCGCGATCCGGCCGCCGGTACGATGGTGCAAGTGTTCGCCAAATTGCGCCGCTCGCCGAAGCGCGTGGTGTTTGCCGAGGGCGAAGAGGAACAGGTGATCCGCGCCGCCGCGAGTTTCGTCGAGCAGGGGCTCGGCACCGCGCTCCTGGTCGGCCGCGAGGACCGGGTCAAACATGCGGCCAACGAAGCCGGCATCGAACTCGGCGGCGGCATCGAGATCATCAATGCCGCTCTATCCAAGCGCAACACCATCTATCTCAATTATCTCTACGAGCGACTGCAGCGGCGCGGCTTCCTGTTGCGCGACTGTCAGCGGCTGGTGAACACCGACCGCAATTATTTCGCCTCCTGCATGGTGGCGCTCGGCGACGCCGACGCCATGGTCACGGGCGTGACACGGAACTTCTCGGTCGCGCTCGAGGACGTGCGCAATGTCATCGATCCCAAGCCCGGCCATCGCGTCATCGGCGTGTCGCTGGTGGTGGCGCGCGGCCGCACGGTGGTGGTGGCCGATACCGCCGTCACCGAAATGCCGAATGCAGAGGAACTGGCCGAGATCGCCATCGAGGCGGCCGGCGTGGCGCGGCGGCTCGGCTACGAGCCGCGGCTGGCGATGCTGGCGTTCTCGACTTTCGGCCATCCGCAGGGCGAGCGCTCGGCGCGCGTGATCGAGGCGGTGAAGATCCTCGACGGCAAACGGGTCGACTTCGAATACGAAGGCGACATGGCGGCCGACGTCGCGCTCAATCCGGAACTGGCGGCGCCGTACCCCTTCAACCGGTTGTCCGGCCCGGCCAACGTGCTGGTGATGCCGGCATTCCACTCGGCGTCGATCTCGACCAAGATGCTGCAGGAACTCGGCGGCGCCACCGTGATCGGCCCGCTGCTGGTCGGCCTCGACCGGCCGGTGCAGATCGTGCAATTGGGCGCGAAAGACAATCAACTCGTCAATATGGCGGCGCTGGCGGCCTATAACGTCAGCGGCTAAGAGTAAAAAACCAAAACTTGGAGAAACGTGCCTTGACCAAGACCCTGTCCGGCGTGATCGCCGCGGTTGCCACCCCGATCGACGAGAGCGGCGCGCCCGATCTCAAGCGCGCCACCGATCTGGCGCGTCACCTGCTCGACAATGGCTGCGACGGCCTCAATGTGCTCGGCTCGACCGGCGAAGCCACGTCGTTCTCGCGCGACGAACGCAAGGCGGTGATGGACGCCTATAAGAAGAACGGATTGCCGCTCGAGCGCCTGATGGTCGGCACCGGCGCCGCGTCGGTGTCCGACGCGGTGGCGCTGACCAAGCATGCCGCCGAACTCGGCTTTGGCGGCGCGCTGGTGTTGCCGCCGTTTTATTACAAAGGCGTGCCGGACGACGGCCTGGTCGCTTACATCGAGATGCTGGTGAAGGCGACCGCGGATGCCAAGCTGCCGCTTTACCTGTACCACTATCCGCAACTCACCGGCCTGCAGTGGCACGTCGGGCTTATCAAAAGACTGCGAGAATCCTTCCCGTCCCGCATTGTGGGTCTCAAGGACTCGTCCGGCGACATGTCCTTCGCGCGTTCGGCTGCGGCCGTCGCAACGGACTTCGCCGTGTTCCCGTCGACCGAAGCGACGCTGATCGAGGCCCGCGGCGGCGCCTTCGCCGGCTGCATCTCGGCCACGGCGAATTGTAATTCGGACTTGTGCGCGCGCGCCTGGCGCGACGGCGACGCTGTCGCGCTCGATGCGGCGGTCGCGATCCGCGGGTTGTTCGAAGGCCGGCAACTGGTCGCAGGCGTGAAGGCGCTGCTCAGCCATATCCATGGCGAGCCGGCATTGGCGCGGGTCCGGCCGCCGCTGGCGCCCTTCACGGCCGCCGACCGGACCTCCGTTTTCGCCGGTTATGACGCCGTTCGGGCCAAAAAGGTGGCTTAACCACTTCGTTTTCCGGCGTTGACGCCCCCGCCGGGCCTTACTATAAGCCTCGCAACAGCAGCGCGTTTTTATCGCGCTGCACTTTCCTGCAATTCACGGTCGCTCAAGGCGGTAAGTCTCCGCCTCTCAGCGCCAGTGCCGACGAGAGACCTATGGCCAATACCAGTTCCGCCAAAAAAGCCACGCGCAAGATCGCGCGCAAGACCGAGATCAACAAGGCGCGCCGCACGCTGCTGCGCAATTCCGTCCGCAAAGTCGAAGAAGCGATTGCCGGCGGCGACGCCAAGGTCGCGCTCGATGCCTTCAAGGCGGCAGAGCCGGTGATCATGCGTGCAGCGCAGCGTAACGTCGTTCACAAGAATACCGCCAGCCGCAAAGTTTCGCGTCTTGCGCATCGCATTGCGAAGCTCGGCAAGTAATTTCCGCGCGAGCGCGGCGATTGTCCCCGCAACATAGCTTCGACATTTAAAAAACGCCGTGCGCATTTGCGTGCGGCGTATTTTTTGCCTTCCATTTATGTCATAATCGACCGGACGGTACGCTTTGACCAGCAAGCGAGTGCCGCAGCGCACCTTGTTGCGAAATTGTCATAGCGCTGTCAGAAAAATCTGCCTGTCGCGATTTTTACTGGACAGATATTAATACCGATCGCGAAAGCCCAAGCGCCGCAGCCATTTCTTAAAACGGCTACCTTGAAAATCTGCGCATGAATCTTTGCGGCGCAATAACGACTTAGACCCGACACGCCATCAAGGACCCGAGAATCCCCTGCGCGGCAGGCATTTCCGAGCGCGCGCTCAAAATTAAATTTACAGCGGCGCGCTGCCACATTTCAAATTTGGCCGCTCAGGATTCACGACGACTCTTCAACACCTTGGTAACCAAACTTTCAAAGCCATCGAAATGTTGCGCGCGTTATCTTCGATGTCACCGGCCGTGCGCCCGCGCGATTATCGTTGCCCAACTTCGTTGCATGTGTTTTTTTGTTTGTGCGGTCGGGCTTCACCGAACGCGACCAGAAAAATGGTTCTACTTCACGCTCATGCGCGGGTGAGGACGGCAATCTTTTGTCCGGTCCACGACATGGCTGGAGCGAAAGAGCAAGTTGCGGACGCCGAGTTCCAGAGATCGGCACCCCCGCGATGAGAGCGAGACGAGAGTAACGCGATACGACGATGAGGCGTGCCGGACCGCGACGATCCGGGAGCAAATTGACCATCGGGCGGAAGCCCGTACGAACCTGGGGGGCGTCATGAGTGGGTTGGGAAGCGTGACTGCAATCTGCGCCAATAGTTTTTCATCTATCGCGTCCGGTACGGACGTGTGCATCGCCGTCACCGATCCCAACTCGTCTTCGAATTCATCCAGCGTGCTTTCCGCCCGGAATGACCCCGGCCGACATTTTGCCGGCCGTCTTGCGGATCACATGGCCGGTACGTTTACGACAGGAATTCAGGGTAAGGCGCCGCCGCCTCTGGGCTAAGGCGCAACCACCCTCGGTCCATGTCGAAGTCGTCCCGCCGGCGCTTAGCGCCTCCCGCGGAACCAACGTCTCCCGACCATCGTCTGAGTGTTGTTGCGTCCCGTTCCCGGCGCGTCGATGGCGTCCCACCGTCAACCAGCCGGTAGAGTTTCAACCGCGTTCGTTCAAACCTCCAAGAATCGAGAAAAAAGAAAATGTCGGACGAAGAACAGGGCGGCTGGACACGGGTTCGCAGCCGTTTGCGCGCCGAAGTTGGCGACGACGTCTATTCCAGCTGGTTTGCCCGCATGGACCTCGAAGCCATCGAAGAAGGCACCGTGCGCCTCTCGGTGCCGACCCGCTTCCTCAAAAGCTGGATACAAAACCATTACGCCGAGCGCGTGCTGGCCTGCTGGCAGGCCGAGGACACCAAGATCGGCCGCATCGAGCTGACCGTGCGCTCCGCGGTACTCAAGACGGTGGCGGCGCCGACGCGCAAGCCGGAACTCGCGGTCAACGGCCATGACGGCAGTAACCGCTATAACGGCGGCAACGGCGTCCGGCCGATGTCGGTCGGCGATCCGGGCGTGCATGAAGCGCTCGGCGGCTCGCCGCTCGATGCGCGGCTCACCTTCGACAGCTTCGTGGTCGGCCGCTCCAACACGCTGGCCCATGCCGCCGCCAAACAGGTCGCGGCGGCGCGCCGCACCGACCCGGTGATGTTCAACCCGCTCTACATCCATGCCGGCGTCGGCTTGGGCAAGACGCATCTGCTGCAGGCCATCACCTGGGCCGGCAACGCCGCCGGCGAGCGCAAGGTGCTCTACCTCACCGCCGAGAAATTCATGTACGGCTTCGTGTCGGCGCTGCGCACGCAGACCGCGCTGGCCTTCAAGGAAGCGTTGCGCGGCATCGGCGTGCTGGTGATCGACGACCTGCAATTCCTGCAGGGCAAGTCGACCCAGGCCGAGTTCTGCCACACGCTCAACGCGCTGATCGACGCCGGCCGCCAGGTCATCATCGCCTCCGACCGTCCGCCGTCCGATCTCGAAAGCCTCGACGACCGCGTCCGCTCGCGGCTGGCCGGCGGCCTGGTGGTGGAGATGGGCTCGCTCGGCGAGGAACTGCGCCTCGAAATCCTCAAGGCCCGCGTCCTGGCGGCGCGCGCCTACCACCCGACCTTCGACGTGCCGCTGCCGGTATTGGCCTATATCGCCAAGACGGTCACCCATAACGGCCGCGACCTGGAAGGCGCGCTCAACCGGTTGCTGGCCCATAACAAGCTGACCGGCCACGCCGTCACCCTGGAAATGGCCGAACGCGAGGTCCGCGACCTGATCCGGCCGCAGGAACCCAAGCGGGTCAAGATCGAGGACATCCAGCGGGTCGTGGCGCGCCAGTACAATGTCAGCCGCTCCGATCTGTTGTCCTCGCGCCGTACGGCGAACGTCGTCCGCCCTCGGCAGGTCGCGATGTACCTGGCCAAGACCCTGACGCTTAGGTCCTTGCCTGAGATCGGGCGGCGGTTCGGCGGTCGCGACCACACCACGGTGCTGCACGCGGTCCGCAAGATCGAGGGCCTGGTCGGCAACGACATGACGCTGGCCGAGGAAATCGAGATCCTGAAGCGTCAGTTGCAGGAATAACCCTTGCCCGGGCGCGGCCTGCCGCGTCCGGGGAAGGCCAGCCTGTGAAGTGCTGGGGATATGAGCGGGGATCAAACACCGCTCTTGCGCATTGCGCGCGCTCTTGTCACCTTTGCTCCCCGGCCTCGCATCCCGCGAGGAGCCGGCTTGGCGTCTGACCAGATAAGGTCTGGCCTTGATTGAAGGCCTGGTCAGAGGCGCCGAAGCGGGTTTCCCATGAAAGTTACTGTCGAGCGTGCAGAACTGCTGAAGTCGCTGGGCCACGTCCACCGCGTGGTGGAGCGTCGCAACACCATCCCGATCCTCGCCAACGTGCTGATCAAGGCCGACAAGGGCAAGCTCAGCCTGAAGGCGACCGACCTCGATCTCGAAATGACCGACAGCATCGCGGCCGAGGTCGCGCCCGGCGGCGCCACCACCGTGCCCGCGCATATGTTCTACGAGATCGTGCGCAAGCTGCCCGAGGGCGCGCAGATCGTGATCGAAGGCTCCGGCGACCGCGCCGTGCTGTCGATCCGCGCCGGCCGCTCGCGCTTCACGCTACAGACGCTGCCGGAGAGCGACTTCCCCGATCTAGCCGCGGGCGAGATGACGCATTCGTTCAAGCTGGC
>JANMSZ010000342.1:0-3233 GCA_031389925.1 Hyphomicrobiales bacterium
GGGATTTCGAGAAACGCCTTGTCGAACGACCCCATCAGCGTCACCGGCCATTCCACCAGACCGGCGACTTCGGCCAGCAAGCCCTCGTCCTCGACCAGTTCGTAGCCTTGCGCGAAGGCCAGGTTCTTGGCGTCGGCGCGGATCATGTCCATGCGCCGCGCCGGATCGAGCACCACCTTGGCGGCCTCGAGATGCGTCACGTAGTCGTCGAAGCGCTTCACCTTGAACTTGGCCGGCGCGAGGAAACGATGACCGCGCGTCTCATTTCCAGCTTTGATATGATGAACCGAAAACGGGACAATCTCTGGTTCTTCGGTCTCAGGGCCGAAGGTGGCAATAATTGAGTGTAATGGCCGCACCCATCTCAATTTCTCGCTCTGAGCATCGATATCAGGATGCTCCGACGTAATCTTAAACGTGTCTTCCTCACCCCAGCGCATCGACTTTGGCCAAGGAAAATCGCGCACAACTCCAGGCATAATCTGGGCAATCACGTCGATCGCGGGCTTGCCCGCCTTCTCGGTCACGGCGACGTAGAAATCGCCCTTCTTGTCGGCCTGCACCTTGGCCTGATCGATCGAGGTCAACCCGGCGGCGCGCAGAAAGCCGGCGATGGCCTGTTCGGGCGCGCCGACCTTGGGGCCTTTGCGCTCTTCCTTCACGTCCGGCTGATGCGCCGGCACGCCGTGCACCGACAGCGCCAGGCGGCGCGGCGTCGCAAAGGCCTTGGCGCCCTCGTAGACGAGGCCGGCGGCCACCAGCCGGTCGGTGACCATCTTTTTCAAATCGTCGGCGGCGCGCGCCTGCATGCGCGCGGGGATTTCTTCCGACAGGAATTCGAGCAGCAGATCGGGCATCGGGGTCCTCGGAGAATGGTTACCGCAGGTAGCAGGCTCGCTTCACGCTGTCACGCCGCGTTTTTCAGGGCCACCGAGGGGTCGCCGCAACCGTTATGGTAAAGGCCTTCGTTAAAATTCTCCGGATTTGTTTGACGAACGGGCAAGACGCCGCGCGCGACAACCGGCGGTCATGTTTGCCTCGCCCGGAAACGTCGTGGCCTATTTTCAACCGCTGGTCAGCCTCGGCGCCCGGCGCGTCATCGGTTTCACGGCGCATTCGCTGCGGCCGGGCGACGAGATTCTGCGCGCGGCGTGCTGCGTCGCGGCGCAATGGCCGGACGGCATCACGCTCGGCGTCGAACTGGCGCCGGAGCGCTGGCGAAATCCCGCCGTCGGGCTGCGGGTGATGTCGGCGCTGAACGAATCCGGGCTATCGCCGGGGCGGCTCGAACTGGAAATCCCCGAAGACACATTGGCGCGCGATCCGGCGCCGGTGCTGCACACGATCGAGCGGGTGCGCCATGCCGGCATCATGGTGGCGCTGACAGGCTGCGGCAGGGTCGCGCAGACGAGAGCACCGACGGCTTATTTCGACACCCTCAAATTTTGCCCCGCGCTAGTCCAGCGGCTCGGTCACGACGCCAAGAGCGACATGATCGCGGAGGTGCTGATCCGTGTCGCCGATCAGTATGGCGTCGTTGTCGGCGCGGACGGCATCACGACCGACGCGCAGATCGACGTCCTGCACGCCAAAGGCTGCGCCGAGGGGCAAGGCAGCCTGTTCGGCAAGGCCATTCCGGCCGCAGACATTTCCGATCTGCTGCGCGCGCCGTCCGTCGCGGTGGCGTAAGGCGCTAGAAAACTTTTACCAGCCGCCGCCCCCACCACCGCCGCCGCCGCCTCCGGAGCCGCCACCGCCCGACGAAAATCCGGACGAACTGGACGAGGCCGGCACGGCGCTCGCCAGCGCCGCGCTGACGCTGCCGACGGCCGTCGACACGGCGCTGCCGAAATTACTGCCCGACCAGCCGCCGCCGGTCGCCCAGACCGGATGGTAGTTCTGAATCGGATCGCCTTCGGGTTGGGCGCGCCGCAGCGCCGCAGCGAAAGCGTCGGACCAGGGCTTTTCCACGTCGAGCGCCACCGCATAAGGCAGCAGCGCCTCGAATCGCGCCGCGGTGAATTCCGGCGCCTGATAATTCAGACGGTCGGATTCCGCGGTTTCGAGATAGAGCTTGAAGCCGGCCAGTTGATCCATGATCGGCCGGCCCAACGCGGTCGGCGCGCGCATCAGGTAGACGAAAAGCCCGTTGAGCGCGGTGAAGGCCGTGACCAGCAGAATGGGAAACGGGTAGCTCGCGACGAGGGACCACAGAAACGGCAGCGCTTCGCGGAAACCATCGGGAAACACGCTCTCGACGACGACGATAATAATCGCGGCGACGACGCCCATGACGATGATCGACAAAGCACTCCGCACCAAGGAGGAAAAACTCTTGGCGCTAAACAGCGCCATCAGCAGCGGCACAAAAAACATGCCGAGCCAGAAGCCGCCGAACGCCATGCCGAACAGGATGAAGAAATCCTCATCCTGCAAGCCGCCGAAAATAGCCACGCCGATGACGACCAGCACGGTCATGACGACACCGAAGGCGACATAGCCGACGTTGCGGCGGAAAAAACGGTTCTGGCTTTCCGTCTCCACTCCCTTCGTAAAATCGGCTCCGACTTTGGCGACCGCGCTGCCATTGGCGCTATCGATGACGGCACTCAGGCCCTGGCCTTTGACCCATGACAAGATCGCGCGTTCGCCCGCAGGCAGAGGCCCGCCGTCCGGTGCGCCGGGCTTGGTCTTCAGAATGAGCTTGTCGTCGCGCTGGTCGAACGTGATGAGACCGCGCACGGCGAGCGAGAGCGCGGCGGCGGTGAAGGCGCGCCACTTCTCGCGCCCGATGCCCCAATTGCTGATGTAGTTGGCGAGCGCCGGCGAGATGCCTTGCGGCGGATGAAACAGCGGGATGACGATGCCGCGCCTGGGGTCGCGGCCGACCGCGCTCCAGGCGGCAAAATAGTAGCCTAAGACCAACACGAAACCGGCGCCGGTAAAAATCCAGCGCCGCTCTTCCCACACCGAATACCAGAATTCCGCGACCGGTCCCGGCGGCTCGACCGCGTTCACCGGCAGCTCGGCGGCCACGGTGAGGCCCTCGCCTGCGCTCAGCGGACGGGTCGTCGCAACGTTGAGCACGCCGGCATTGTCGATGGCGCCGCGCCAGTCGGTGCCGCGCGCACCCGTCGGCCCGGTGAAGGCCGTGAAGCGCAGCGGACGCTGGCCGTCGACCGGTTCCAGCCGGTAGCTCGCGGCGAGGATCGGGAAATTCCAGAAGTTGCCGG
>JANMSZ010000363.1:0-7000 GCA_031389925.1 Hyphomicrobiales bacterium
CCGTGGCCGCAGAAATCGCGCACCACGCTCATGTGCTGGGCTTCGACGTAGCTCTGGATCGCGGCGCCGATGTCGCCGGAGGTCGATCCGGGACGGATGGTGGCGATGCCGCGCATCATCGCCTCGTGGGTGACCTCGATCAGCCGTTCGGCGCGGCGCGGGATCGCGCCGATCGGATACATGCGGCTGGAATCGCCGTGCCAGCCGTCGAGGATCAGCGTCACGTCGATATTGACGATGTCGCCTTCCTTCATCGGCTTGTCGGACGGAATGCCGTGGCAGACAACGTGGTTGAGCGAGGTGCAGGTCGATTTCTTGTAGCCGCGGTACATCAGCGTCGCCGGCAGGGCGCCGTGATCCATCGCGTAGTCGTAGACGAGCTTGTCGATTTTGTCGGTCGGCACGCCCGGCTTAGCGTAGTCGGTCAACATGTCGAGACACCGTGCGACCAGTTGCCCAGCCTTGCGCATGCCGGCGAACGCGGCGGGGCCGTGAATCTTGATCTGGCCGGTCTTACGGAGGGGGGCGACGGCGGCGTCGACGTAGGTCATGAAAGCCTAATTGTCAGGATGGCACATGTGTCATCGTCGCAATGTAAGGCCTGGGGAAAATCGCGCAACCACCGCTTTTGCAGGCGAATTAGGCGATTTTGCCGCCCAGTTCGTCGTCAATATGGGCCCGGATGATCTCGTCGAACGACGTTTCGGCCGTAAAACCCAGTTCCGCGGCGCGTTTGGCATCGAAGCGCTCGGACCAGCCGCTGACGATCCGAACCACCAGTTCGTCCGGTTCGCGGCGGATGCGCGCGGCGACCTTGGGACCGGCGATCCGCGTCAGCGCCTCGATCTGCTCGGCGACCGTGCAGCACACGCCGGGCATCGCCAGGTTGATGCGGGGTCCGAGCTGCTCGCGGGTCAGGCCCGCCGCATGGATGAGGAAGCCGACCGCCGAGCGCGGGCTGGCGTGGGTATGCCGCACGGTGTCGACGACCGGCAGGATCGCCTCCATGCCTGCCAGCGGCTCGCGGATGATGCCTGAGAAAAATCCGGACGCCGCCTTGTTCGGCTTGCCCGGCCGCACCACGATGGTCGGCAGTCGAATGCCGACGCCATCGAGAAAGCCGCGGCGGTTGTAGTCGGCCAGCAGCAATTCGCTCATCGCCTTCTGCGTGCCGTAGGAGGTCAATGGCGTCAGGTGGAAATCGTCCGGGATCGCGTGCGGGAACGGCGCGCCGAACACCGCGATGGACGACGTGAAAATTACCTTCGGCTTGTAGCCGCCGCCGGCGGTGCGGATCGCTTCCAGCAGCGCCCGCGTGCCGTCGAGATTGACGTGGTAGCCCTTCTCGAAATCGGTCTCGGCTTCGCCGGAGACCACGCCGGCGAGATGGAAGATGACATCCGGCCGTTCCGCGATCGCCTTGTCGGCGACGCCTGGCCCGGCGAGATCGGCGGCACGGGTTTTGACGTGGTCGGAAAAACCGGCGGGCCGCGCCGGCTGCACGATATCGATCAGCGTCAGCTTTTCGATGATGTGGTCGCCGAGCGCGCGGTCGATCACCAGTCGGTCGGTCAGTTTGCGGCCGATCATGCCGGCGGCGCCGGTAATCAGGATATGCATTGCCTTCTCCTTGGCCGTCTCCCTACACGACGCGCGACTTCGAGATCACGCGTTCTTTTTATCGTCCGCCGGCTCGAAGCGATCGACTTTGCGCAGCGCCGGAAACAAACCCATCCAGATCGCGGCAACCATCAGCGAGCCGACACCGCCGATCACCACGGAGGCTACCGCGCCGAACCACGACGCGACCAGCCCGGATTCGAACTCGCCCAGGGTATTGGACGAGCCGACCAGCAGGTAGTTGATGGCGCTGACGCGGCCGCGCTTTTCGTCGGGCGTCTCGATCTGCACGATGGAGAAACGGATGACGACGCTGATGGCGTCGGCGGCGCCCAGGCAGGCCAGCGTCAGCAGCGACAGCGGGAACCAGGTCGATAGGCCGAACACGATGGTGAGCGCGCCGTAGATCGCGACCACGGCGAACATCTTGACGCCGATGTGGCGTTCGACCGGGTAATACGACATCCACAACGCGGTCAGCAGCGCGCCGACGGCAGGCGCGGAACGCAAGAGGCCGAGGCCGATCGGGCCGACTTCCAGAATGTCGCGAGCGAAAATCGGCAGCAGGGCCGTGGTACCGGCGAGCAGCATGACGAACAGGTCCAGCGTAATCACGCCAAGGAGCCGCGGCCGGGTCCAGACATATTCGAATCCGGCCATCACGGAGGCAAAAGTCGCCGGCTCGCGCTTGGCGGGCGGGCTCTTGATCTGCACGAAGCTGATCAGCGTGATCGACGTGGCGAAGAAGACGAAGCAGACCACGGTGACGATCACGGGACTGATCGTATAGAGCAGGCCGCCGAGCGCCGGGCCGCAGATCGCCGCCGTCTGGTTCGCGGATGTCCAGGCCGCGATGGCGCGAGAGATCATCGGCACCGGCACCAAGGTTGACGCCAGCGTGTGCGCCGTGGGCATTTCGAATGCCCGGGCGCAGCCGATCAGAAATACCGCGCCAAACAGCAATTCGCGCGTCAATGCGCCTGTGCTGAATGCGAAGGTGAGGATGACCGCGACCAGCACATAAATGCTCTGTGCGCCGCGCACGATCATCCGGCGGTCATAGCGGTCGGCGGTGTGGCCGATCAGCAGTGTCAGCAGCACCGAGGGTATGAATTGGATCAGACCGATCAGGCCAAGATCGAGGGCGCTATTGGTGAGTTCGTACACCTGCCAGCCGATGGTAATGGCCATCATGTGATAGCCCATGGTCGCGCTCAGACGCGCTAGCCAGAACAGCACAAAGGGCCGTTGCTTGAGCAGGTTCCCGCTGCTTGGCTGGATAATCGGCCGCTCGGCGGTCTCGCTCATGCCGGCATGCCGTTCAATTCACTCAGGCTGAGAATCTGCTTGCCATCGCCGGCGAAGTTTTCCGGCGCCAGCCAGCGCTCGAAATTCGCCTTGCGCAGCGGCCATTCGCTGTCGAGCATCGAGAACATCGCGGTGTCGCGGTTGTGGCCTTTGGCGATGACCAGTTGCCGCAATATGCCCTCATAGATGAAGCCATAGCGCAGCGCCGCGCGGCGCGACGCTTCGTTGTAGGAATGACACTTCCATTCGTAGCGCCGGTAGCCAAGCGTCTCGAACGCATAGCGGGCCATCAGATATTGCGCTTCGGTGCCAAGCGGCGTGCGTTGCAGGACCGGCGAATAGACGACGTGCCCGACCTCGATGACCCGCATGTCCGGGCGAATTTCCATCATCGCTAATATGCCGACGGCGCGGCCGTCGCGGTCGACGATGGCGTAAGAGTAGGGATCGGCGAGCGGCAGACGGCTGGCCACCCAGGCCGAAAATTCCGTCTTGTCGGCGAAGGGCCCATAGCGCGACATGTAGGTCCAGATCGGATCGTGGTCTTTGACCACCTCCCACAGCGCATCGGCATGCTCGACCTTTAGTCGTTCGACGCGGCCGTAACGGCCTTGCAGCGTCACGGGACCGGGAAGCTGTGCCGGTGTGGTGTCAACCGGCGGGCCGATCAACTGCCCGGTGATGGGGTCGCGATATTCGCTCACGGCTTCTTGCGCTCCGCGGCGGCGTCGAAAAAGGTATTGAGCTCGGCGTTCGTGATCACGCCGGCGAAGCTGTCGAAGGTGCCGGTCTCCGCGATGGCGCGTGCCGACTTGATGAAGGCGTCCATCGCCACCCGCGCCAGCGTACCGCCGACGCTGATGCGGCGCACGCCCAGCGCAGCAAGGCCTTTGACGGTGAAACCGAACGCACCGCTGTTAAGGAAATTGATCGGTTTGGGCTCGACGGCCTCTACGGTGGCCTCGATCTGCTCGGGCGTCTTGATGCCGGGGGAGTAGAGGCAATCGGCGCCGGCGTCGGCAAAAGCTTTCAGCCGGCGGATGGTTTCGTCCAGGTCGGGCCGGCCGCGGATGAAACCCTCGGTGCGCGCGGTGAAAATCACTTTTTCACCGATTTGGCCGCCGGCTCTGTCGATGGCCGCACGCGCCGCCTTCACGCGGGCGAGCGCGGTGTCGAAATCGTAGAGCGGGTTGGCGTCGTCGCCGGTCGCGTCTTCGATCGACAGACCGGCGACGCCGGTCGCAACGCAGCGCGCGACATTCTCTGCCATGAGGCCGATGTCGTCGGCGTAGCCGTTCTCGAAGTCGGCGTTGACGGGCAGGGTGGTGGCGTTGGCGATCTCGCGGAAATGGGTGAGCACTTCGGCGCAGGTGTGCGCGCCATCGGCCAAGCCCTGCGAATGGGCAAAGCCCGAACTCGTCGTCGCCAGCGCCTTGAAGCCGAGGCCCTCGAGATAACGCGCGCTGCCGACATTCCACGGGTTGGGAATGACGAAACAGCCGCTCTCGTGCAGAGCGCGGAACGTGCGGCGTTTGTCGTCGGGGCTCATCCACGTTCCTTTATCATCGGACGGCAGGCGGGGGAGCTATTTAGCGGATTTTTTCCACTCTGCGTATTCGCCGGTGACGAATTCCGCCGCGCTCTCGACGCTGTCTCGGAACCAGCGCCGTTTCCGCGTTTCCAGATCTTTCTTCACCGCGCCGCGGCGGGACGGTTCGCTTAGATGCGCAGCGGCCAAATCCCGGCCCATCGCCGATAAAATATCGGGGCGCAAGAGACCGACCTGCTCGGCGATGTCGATCTTGTGGTTGTTCGGCGAAAGCCGCCGCACCAGCAGCTTGCCGGACACGTCGTACCAAGGGTCAGGAGAGCGGTAGTGGCCGCCGGCGATCTCTTTGAGCCGCAAGTCGGCCGGTCGTCCATGGGTCCGGGTCCAGGCGGACATGGCCAAAGCTTTGCCTTCGCGCAGCAGGGGGCCGTTACGCCAGGTACCATAGGCAAGCCAGCGCTGCCGGCCCAGGCTGCCGGTGCCGGCGGTGCGCGGCCAATAATCCAGCGGGATCGGCTCCGGCAGCGCGTCCGCGAACAATTTGCGCCACGCGGCCCGCGGCGTTTTTCCCTTGGAATTTACCTCCTTGTGTTGATCGGCAATCTTCCGCCAGAATTTTGCGCGCTTGGCTTCGCCTACGACGAAAAGTTTCCGCATTTTGATGTGGTCGCGGTCGAGGATGAAAGCTTGCGGAGTATCGATGCCGCGCTGATAGCCATCAAAGATGCTGGTGCAGATGACCTTCAGCGAAAGCTGATCGCGTGTGCTCCCAAGCACCGCGCTGGTCGCCAGCCGCACCACGTCGAGCAAATAGGGCATTTCGGCAGCCTCGTCGTAATCATTGACGCCCCAGACCACACGGCCTTCGCGGTCGCGCCAGGTGCCGAAGTTTTCCAGATGGATATCGCCGACCGACAACACTGCCGGCGCGGTTGCAGTTTCGGGGCAGATGTCGAGGATCGTCTCAGCCCAGCGCCAATAGGTGGCGCGCAGAAAGCTGAAGGCGCTCTCGCTCATTTTTTCGTGTTTGCTGGCGAGATCGCGCTTCACGATCTCGCCCTCGAGCTGAGCCGCGAGCCACGCCTCATATTTCCGGTTGGCGGCGACGATACCCATGATGTTTCCCGCCCTAATCTCTTTCCAAGAATGCGCCCATCCAGGCCGCATTGGCAATCGGGTAGCCGTGTGAAGCTCTGGGTGCTGGCGATCCGCAACCGGCTGGGCCAAAGTGCGCCGCCTCAACGATCCCTAGCCGGAGCAATGCCGTGGACAGTGCCGATTTCGACGCCTTGGAGCACGAGGCGCGCGCGAAGATGCCGCCGGCGTCGTTCGCCTTCTGCGCCGCCGGCGCCGACGACGAGATCAGCGTCGCCGAGAACATCAGTGGCTGGCGCAATCTGAGGCTTCGGCCGCGGGTGCTGCGTGACGTCGAGAATATCGACACCAGCGTCACCGTGCTGGGCCAGAAATTGTCGACGCCGATCATGGTGGCGCCGACGGGGCGGCATAAATTGTTCAACCGCGAAGGTGAAGCCGCCACCGCGCGCGGCGCTGCCGCCGCCGGCGTACCTTATGTCATGGCGAGCAATTCCAATGTGCTGATCGAGGACGTCGCCGCAGAACGCAAAGCGGCGCCGCAATGGTTCCAGCTTTATTATTGGCCGGACCGCGCCGAGGTCGAAGCGCTGATCGACCGGCTCGCCGCGGCCGGCTTCACTGCGCTCGTCCTGACAGTGGACGCGCCGGCGGCGGGCTGGAGCCCACGCGCCGCGCGCGAGCAGCACGAACCGTCGCCCGACATTCTTAACATCAACATGCCTGGCTCGCCGATGGCACGCACCGCCTATCACCCCGACTTCGCCGGCAAGGTGATGTTTCCCGCGACCTGGCGCGAACTCGAATGGCTGGTGAAACGCTCGCCGATGCCGGTGCTGGTGAAGGGCGTGCTGCGCGCCGACGACGCCGTGGCCTGCGCCGAGCACGGCGCGCGCGCCATCATCGTTTCCAATCACGGCGGCCGTCATCTCGACACCACGGTCACGACCGCGGCGGCGATCGGCGAGATCGCCTCGGCGCTGTCCGGCAAGGCGGAGGTCTATGTCGATGGCGGCATCAGGCGCGGCACCGATATCTTGAAGGCGCTGGCGCTCGGCGCGAACGCCGTGCTGATCGGCCGCCCGGTCATCTGGGGCCTGACCGTGCACGGCGCCGACGGCGTGCGCGACGTGCTCGATCATCTGCGCATCGAACTGGTCCGCGCGATGCAGCTCAGCGGCACGGCGAGGCTGAAGGACATTACGCGCGATTTGGTAGCGGGCGTATGATCCCCAAAAATGGGGGCAGGCAGAAAATGCAACACCGAGCGCGTCAGATTATTCCGACAATGAGTTGTGATCGCGTTTGATCGAAATGTCCTTGTGCGGCCCTGTGCGTCGGCTAGATGAAGAGCAGGCCATATGCCTCATGGAGGATCATCATGCCGCTTTCGATTAAAATTCTGCTGAGCGTATGTGGACTCGTTTT
>JANMSZ010000409.1:0-4067 GCA_031389925.1 Hyphomicrobiales bacterium
TTCATCGCCACCAATAGCTGGCAGGCCGCGGTCGACGAAGCGCTGCGCCAGTCGCTGGTCAATCTTGAGGCGGTGGCTGCGCCCGCCGGCGAAATGGACGTCGTGCTCGGCGCCGGCTGGCCCGGCGTGATGCTGCATGAGGCGGTCGGTCACGGCCTCGAAGGCGATTTCAACCGCAAGAAGACGTCGGCGTTTGCAGGCCTGATGGGCCAGCAGGTCGCCGCCAAGGGCGTCACCGTCATCGACGACGGCACGATGTCACAGCGGCGCGGCTCGCTGTCAATCGACGACGAGGGCACGCCGACCAACCGCACCGTGCTGATCGAGGACGGCATTTTGGTCGGCTACATGCAGGATCGGCAGAACGCGCGGCTGATGGGCATGAAGCCGACCGGCAACGGCCGGCGCGAAAGCCACGCCCACGTGCCGATGCCGCGCATGACCAACACCGCGATGCTGGCGGGCAAGCACGACCCGCAGGAGATCATCGCCTCGGTGAAGAACGGCCTCTACGCCGTCAGCTTCGGCGGCGGCCAGGTCGACATCACCTCGGGCAAATACGTGTTCCAGTGCACCGAGGCCTACAAAATCGAGAACGGCAAAGTCGGCGCGCCGGTGAAAGGCGCCATGCTGATCGGCAACGGGCCGACCGACCTGCACCGCATCTCGATGATCGGCAACGACTTCGCGCTCGATCCCGGCATCGGCACCTGCGGCAAAAACGGCCAGGGCGTGCCTGTCGGCGTCGGACAACCGAGTCTGCGCATGGATCGCATCACGGTTGGCGGGACCGGCTAACTCAAAAATATGCGATCGTGCGGCCCAAAGCCGCGACGGTCAGCCAGATCGCGATCGACAATACGCCCGCGACGCGTGCCGCCCGCGGCAAGGGCTCGAGCGGCGCCAGCGCTTTCACCTTCGGCGCGACCGTCCATTCGAAATAGCCGACGTTCAGCAGGCCCAGCACGATCAGCGCCACCTTGAACTGAAACACCGGGTTGACGGCGACGTGGCTCGCCTCGACCGCGAACAAGATAAAGCCGGTGACCGCCAAACCGGCGAAGGCGCCCATCGCGGCCAGGCGCCCGGCCTTGAGCACATAGCCCGGCGACGTTGCCGCGAAAGCGCCGGCCATGCGCAAATCCATCACCGCGATCGACCCCGCGAAGCAGAACAGCGACACGATGTGGCCAACATTGGCCGCCGGATAAAGCCACAGCGACTGCCGAATGCCCGCGGCGAAGCCCGACTGCTCCAGCGCGACGAAGATCGCAGGCGCCTCGTGCAACATCGCGCGCTACCGCAACTCGTAGGTCTTGCCGCCGGTGGTAATACGCTCGGCGCGCATTTCGTCCTTCTCGACGGTCGACGGATAGCCGAACACAGTCACCGTCTTGCCGACGGCAATCAACTCGGGCAACGCACCGCGGTTGGTCATGCGCGGCGTCGGCGCCAAAGTTACCGTCCACACCTTGTCGGTGCCCTTCACCTGAATGGTGGCGTGCGGATTTTCGTATTTCGACGTCTGGATCGGCCCGGTGACCGTCACCGGATGAGCGGCGTCATAGCTGCCCCAGCCGTGATGGGCGGCCGCCGGTCCGGCCAGAGCTGCGAATATGGCGAACAAAACAATGCGCTTTGACATGTCTGCCTCCTTCATTCAGCCGCCGGATATTACCGTACCACGCCCGAAATGCAGCACGGCTTGGACCGCGGCGGCTTGAGCTTGTCCTTCAGGTAGCACCGTGGTGTCACGCTGATGTAGCCCGGCCGCGCATAGGTCCAGGCGCGGCATTTGTTGTCGTCCTCGCAGGCCTTCTTGCAGGTCTCACCGGTCGAATCCGCGGCGACGTCGAAATAGCGATAGTCGCCGCCGAGCCTGTCGATGTTGAATTCGAGCGTGGTGCTGCGCGGTTCGGCCGCGCCGGCGCCGCGCACGCCGGACACGCAGCAGGCGTCCTCGTTGCGCGGCGTCACTTTGTTCTTGAGCCAGCACGTCGCCGACGTGGCGAAGGTGCGCGGATAGGAAAAGCTCCAGGCCCGGCAGCGGTTATCGCGTTCGCAGCGCGCGGCGCAGAGCGACGGGTCGCCATTGCGGATCGAGAATGACGTGTAGTCGCCGCCGCGGCGATCGAAGCCGCTCTGAGCCTGCGCCGCGCCGACGAGCGCGACAACGGCCAGCGCGAGCGCGCCGATAAGCGTCAGCAAAAACCGCATGTCCTGAGAGCTCCTCAGGGCATGGTAACGCACTCACGGGCGAAAAGTCCTTGGGTAAAATTAGCTCAAAAAATTTGCGCCCGCCGGAGGGGCCGGCGGGCGCTGGATCCGGGCGCGAGAGGGGATTTTCGCGGTGTCCGGATCGCGGCCGATGAGAGGGATCGGCCGTTTTGCTTAAACTTGCTCAGACGGCGTGACGCGCCGGTCCGACCGGGCGCTGACGGCGCACGCTGTACTCCGGGTACGAGCCGCGTTGCCCGCCCAGCACAGGGCGATTCATCCTCCGTTCGATGGCGCGCTCGCGCAGCAGCGCGGTCGGGTCCTCCCAGAACGGTTCCGAGAAGGCGTCGCGGACGTCGGCGTGGGTGATCCCGATATCGGCCAGCATGTGGCGGTCGAGCTTGGCCAATTGGCGCGCCTCGCGGCGGTGGCGCCGGGCGCGCGCCACGATTTTCAGCCAATAGGCGACCAAGGCGACCAGCGACGCGAAGGCGCGCACCAGGGCGCCGCCGGCAATCGGTAAAACGGGGATATTCGTGCTCATGTCAGTCTCCATTCAGTTCGCGGTTTAGGGCCTAAAATCGCTCCGGCCGCCCGCCGCAACCACCCGAAACCGGCACCCGATTCCTGTGGTCGAACGTATAAATGGACCCGGGGGATTGATTAGTAAAACGAATGTTTCTAATCTAACCGATCAGGATTGGTGATATGACATTGCCGGCCCAAACGGTGGCATTTCTAAGGACTTAACCAAAGACTTGCCCAAGGACTTACCCAAGGACTTGCCATGACCGCCCTGCTCGACATCGACCAATTGCGCAGCTTTATCGCCATCGCCGAGACCGGCAGCTTCACCAAGGCCGCAGAGGTGGTGAACAAGACCCAGTCGGCGGTCTCCATGCAGATGAAGCGCCTGGAGGAGCGGCTCGACCGCCCGGTGTTTGCCCGCGACGGCCGCGCCTCCAAGCTCACCGAAGACGGC
Organism: Hyphomicrobiales bacterium; assembly: GCA_031389925.1. Lineage (GTDB taxonomy): Bacteria > Pseudomonadota > Alphaproteobacteria > Rhizobiales > Xanthobacteraceae > Pseudolabrys. The sequence continues at coordinate 3,200 of JANMSZ010000409.1, forward strand.
CAGCGCCTGCTCGATTACGCGCGCCGCATCGTCAAGCTCAACATCGAAACCATCGCGGCGTTTTCCGACGACGAATTATCGGGCCGCGTGCGGCTAGGCGTTCCCGACGACTATGCCGACCGCTATCTGCCCGAGATCATGGCGCGTTTTTCGCGCGCCTATCCGAGCGTCGAACTGAGCGTGATCTGTGAGCCGTCGGTCGATTTGCTCGAGCGCATCGACGCCAACGAGATCGATCTCGCCATCGTCACCAATTGCGAAACCAAGCGCGCCGCGGAAACCTTCCGCCGCGAACGGCTGCTGTGGGTGACGTCGGCGCGGCATTCGACGCATACCGAGGAGCGCCTGCCGCTCGCGCTCGGCCGTCCGTCCTGTAGCTGGCGCCGTATTGCCGTCGAAAAGCTCGAGTCGGTGCGCCGGCCCTATCGCGTGATCTATTCGAGTTCGAGCGCCGGCGCAGTCGCTGCCGCGGTGCTTGCCGGATTGTCGGTATCGGTGTTGCCCGAGTCCGGCTTGCGGCCCGGCATGCGCGTGCTCACCGCCGCCGAAGGATTTCCCGAACTGCCGACCTGCCGCATCGGCCTGGTGCGCAACGCGCATGAGAGCACGGCCTTGGCCGCGGCGCTGGCCGAGCACATCGTGTCGTCGCTGGATAACCTGTCGGAAGCGCAAGCAGCGGAGTAGCTCATTTTCCATTCGTCCCCGCGAAAGCGGGGACCCAGGGCAGCAGGTCACACTCTTGCTTGTAGCTCCTGGATTCCCGCTTGCGCGGGAATGAGCGGATTTAACAAATCTCCGCGGCCGTCGCCTCCAACACCCGCACCAGATCCGCCGGCGCCAGTTCGACCTGCAAGCCGCGCCGGCCGCC
>JANMSZ010000416.1:0-1996 GCA_031389925.1 Hyphomicrobiales bacterium
CATTTGATACCCCGTTGCGGCTGGTTGCTCATCAAATGTCAAATTCAAAGCTCCACTAGACTCAAATAATTGCTAGTGGTCCTTTGATTCCGACATTTGCTCAAGAACTTGCGGCAACGGGATGCAAATGTCGGAATCGGACCACTAGCGAATAAGCTGAATTTCGATGCCAAGTTCGGCGGCGGCCCATTTCCTATCAGCCGTCACAGCGGGAACGCCTTCGCGCTCCGCGAGCGCAAGGCAGGCGCGGTCGGCGAGCGACAAACCAAGGTGCCGCGTTTGCACCCGCAACTCGCCCGTACGATCAGCAAGATCTATTCCGAACTCGATCACTTGAATTCCGATTTTCAGAATAGTGGATCTTGCTTGAGCGCGGTCGATTCCGCGCTCAACGAGCTTTGTCATGACTTCCGCATGGTTCACCGCAGAAAGCATGGCGCCATCCAGCATTTCGATGACACGCTCAGCACCGGGCTCGGCGTTTATGACGGCAAGCACAGCCGACGAATCAAGCACAACACCGGTCATTCCCGGCCTTCACGTTCTACTTCCCGGCGGCGGTCCTCCAAGAGTTCATCAACGAGACTGACGCCAGGTGGAACAAACTTTCGAACGATCGCCTGCGCCTTGCGCACGGCCACCGGCACTGTCATCAGCCGAATCTCGTCGTCCTCAACCACTGCCATAAGCGCATCTCCCTCTTTCAATCCGAGGGCCGTTCGCATCGCGTCCGGAATCGTAATTTGGCCGTCAGCGCCCATGCGGACACGATTGGGGTTCGGCATAGCCGATCCGGGCGGCATATTCGTCGCAGCAGTCGCGGAGGAAGAAGCCCGGCTCTCTTCGCGGACAAGGACGTTTCGAACGAATTGGTAGCTCGTGCCCAGAAAGCGCGCGATATCGCCGCGGCTGTACCCGGCCTTAGCCAAGGTTCTCATCTTCTCTGACTTTGACTCCAACCCCTTGGTTAATCTAAGCATTTTCTCAGTATTCAACATGGCTATATCCTGTCAAATATACTTTTGACATGGCTAGACAGTGACTGTCAACGCGCTTGACTGGGCCTTCGACGATTTTGCGACAACTCATGGACGGCCGCGCTTCAGGAACCAGGACACCGCAAAAGCCGCCACGACCACGACGCCCAGCGTCCACGGCACCTATCCTGGCAGCTCGGGCGCGATCGCCAGACCGATGAACAGGCCGACCAAAGTGCCCAGAAGGGTCAGGCCGGTCCAACCCCACTCCTGCAGCGTGCGTCTCACCGCGTTTTCTCGAAAATCTCGCGGCCGATCAGCATGCGGCGGATTTCGCTCGTGCCCGCCCCGATCTCATAGAGCTTGGCGTCGCGCAGCAGGCGCCCTGTCGAGAAGTCATTGATGTAGCCATTGCCGCCCAGGCACTGGATCGCTTCCAGCGCCATCCAGGTCGCCTTCTCGGCGGCAAACAGGATCGCGCCGGCGGCGTCCTCGCGCGTGGTGCGGCCCTCGTCCGACGCGCGCGCGACGGCGTACACGTAGGACTTGGCGGCGTTCATCGTCACGTACATGTCGGCGAGCTTGGCCTGCACCAGTTGGAACTGGCCGATGGCCTGACCGAACTGCTTGCGCTCGTGCACATAGGGCACCACCACGTCCATGCAGGCCTGCATGATGCCGAGCGGGCCGGCAGCGAGCACGACGCGCTCATAGTCGAGGCCGGACATTAGGATGGTGACGCCACCGCCGAGGTCGCCGAGCACGTTCTCCTCCGGCACCTCGCAATCCTGGAACACCAGCTCGCAGGTATCGGACCCGCGCATGCCGAGCTTGTCGAGCTTCTGCGCGGTGGAAAATCCCTTCATGCCCTTCTCGATCAGAAACGCCGTGATCCCGCGCGGGCCGGCGGCCGGATCGGTCTTGGCATAAACGATCAGCGTATCGGCGCCCGGCCCGTTGGTGATCCACATTTTCGAGCCGTTCAGCACCTAGCGGTCGCCCTTCTTGTCGGCGCGCGT